>CAYPUK010000047.1:0-60991 GCA_964414035.1 uncultured Thermoplasmatales archaeon
ACATCTCGAAAGGTTATCCCTTTTTCATCTTGATTAATAAAAGACACACTCATCGGTATTTCATCAACCTCAGGAATCCAGATCATATAAAATTGTCCAGGTTGAACAGGCTTAGGATGAGTAAACATAATCGTTTTAATATCATCTGTTTCTAGTGTATCCTTTTTTATTTTTGATATGATGATGTTATCCGTCATTGATGAGCAACTCCGATTAATTCAGAAATAGTTTGAATAGAATGATCTTTCATCCAGTTAATTATTTCGTTAGTAATATCCTCAAAAACAGTAATTCCACGAGTGTAAACTCCAGTTCCAATTTGAATGCTACTTGCTCCAGCCATTAGATATTCAATGGCATCTAATCCAGATTCAATTCCTCCAACACCAATAATCGGAATCTTAAGATTATGGTATAATTCGTAGACAGATCTTACTCCTATTGGTTTAATTGCTTTCCCGCTATATCCACCAGTTTTGTTTCCAAGTATTGGTTTTTTCATATCAAGGTTTATACTCATCGCTTTCAATGTGTTAATCGCTACGATTGCATTTGCCCCAGATCTTTCTGCAGCTTTTCCTATAGCAGCGATATCATTAACTTGCGCTGAAAGTTTGACAAACACGGGAATTGAAACTGATTTTACCACTGATGAGGTAATGTCTGAGACAAATGTTGGGTTTTGCCCGATTTCAAGACCATATCCTTTTGCATGTGGACAACTAAAATTTAATTCGAGTGCATGAACATATGGACTCATTTTAGAAGCAACTTCAGTGAATTCAGAAATGTCTGAGCCAAAAACACTTCCGATAATGATCCCATTTTTTTTTGTTAATTCTTTTAATTCATTGATGTATTCGTCAATACCTGGATTGGGAAGACCCATGGCATTAAGAATTCCACATTCTAGTTCGACAAATGTTGGGTTAGCATGTCCTTTACGTGCTGTTTTTCCGATTGATTTTGTTACTACTGCTCCAGCACCTGATTCAAGGATTCGTTTCATGCTTCCAGCATCTTCATCCATGATTCCAGATGCTAACATGGTAGGATTGGGTAATGATAGTGAACTTATTTGTGTTGAAATGTCAACCAGTGAAACCACCGTCTGGATGATAACATCCACTGTTATTTAAATCCATTTTTAATTTTGCTTTATTTTTTCCACAAATACTTTTTAATGGATGAGAATTATGTGCTGTACAATGCAATATTATCTTATTACAAAATGGTTTGGAACGTTTCTTTTGGATGACAAAGACCATATTGTTAACAAAAATATTTTTCCATCTAATAAAAAAGAATTATTTAATAGAATTGAAACAATTAAAAATAATCTTGTGTTAGATGAAGAAAAAAAACTTGCTCAAGATCGTAATCCTATTGTTGCTGAAAAAAGATTACAATCAATTGGAACGTACAAACTGGATCATCCTTTTTTTGATACGGTAAACTTAATTCCTGAGTCATATGGTTTTTCTTTTGATGTACTTCATGATGTGTTAGTCAAGCTTTCAAAAAAAGAAGTAGATACTTCATTGTCTTCATCTGATTATCAGGTAATTCAACAAGTTAATGCTTTAGATGAATTGCAGCATATTGCAAACGTATTATCTGAACGAATTGCTGCTTGGAATATGTACGTTTCTGATGAAGATAATCAAAAACCAATTATGAATGTGTTACAACAAGTTGAGAAAAATCAGGAAAAGTTAAAAGCTCAAATCGAAAAGGATATGGCTGATATTGCTCCGAATATTACGTTACTTATTGGACCGATGTTAGCTGCTCGATTGCTTTCACATGCAGGATCTCTTAGGAGACTTGCCATGCTTCCGTCTTCTTCAATTCAGTTACTTGGTGCTGAAAAAGCGTTATTCCGTTTTAAAAAACAAGGGGGTAAACCACCAAAACATGGGGTTATCTTTCAGCATGCTAGTATTGGAAAAGCTCCTTATCGGGTAAGGGGAAAACATGCTCGTTTACTTTCAGCGAAACTTTCAATCGCTGCTAAAGCTGATATGTTCACTAAACGATTTATTGCTCTTGATTTAAAAGAATCATTAACTGAGGAATTAAAAAAATCATGAATATTTTTTACTGGTGATAATACTGAAAAACGTTGAGCGGACGTATAACTATAAGTACTGCGTTTATTATTTTGCTCGTATCGTTAGTGTATGGATGGCTGAGTTATCATGAGTGATCTTCGAACCGTATTACGGGATATGGGTGCGGTATGCATCATGATTGGAATAGTATCCTTAATCACATTATTAGTACCACTTTATTTTGGTGAACTTCCAGGAAATGATATTGATGGGGTTACTCCGCTTTTGATTACTTCAGCTGTGTTTTTCTTGTTTGGGGTTCCATTTTATTTATTGTTTAAAAATGCTGATCCTGCTAACTTTAAGAGTGCAATGGTTACTGCTGCCTTAGGCTGGTTGACTATTTCAGTTGTTGGAAGCTTACCCTTTTTACTGATGCCATATAATGTGAATACGTTTGCAGTGATGGATTCTCTTTCTGCTTTTTTTGAATCCATGTCCGGATGGACAGGTACAGGACTAACGATGATTGACAATGAGGCATTATTGCCATATACCTTGCAATTCTGGCGCACGTTTATTCAATGGATTGGTGGTGTGGGAGTAATCGTGTTAACTCTTAGTATTCTGGCACGTCCAGGAACGGGTTCTTACGTTTTGTATAAAGGTGAGGCACGGGATCAAAAAACTCATCCCTCAGTAGTTTCTACTGTTAGAACCATTTGGTGGATCTTTTTACTGTACACCGTGATTGGTATTATTGCGTTAACAGCGGTTGGTTTTTTTGTGCAAAGTAATGGGATGGATCCATGGCAAGCATTAAATCATGCGATGACCGGGCTTGCTACGGGTGGTTTTTCAGTAACTGATGATAGTATTGCGTCTTTTGATGCGATAAGTCAGTTCGTGGTTGTTCTTTTAATGGTTCTTGGTAGTATCGCATTTGCTGCGCATTATGATTTGTTGAATGGTCGATTTAAGCGATTTATTCATGATCCTCAGTTAAAAGCTATGGTACTATTTTTCTTTGTAGGCATTGTGATTCTTACGCTTTTGAATATAAGTGGGGTGCTTTCGTTTTCTCATTTTGCTGATGCCTTTGGCCCTGCGGCATTTCAGTTTATATCTGCACTAACTTGTACTGGTTTTGCATCTGTTGAATCACTTGCGGTTTGGTCGGAATCTTCCTTGTTATTGTTATCGTTTGCTATGGTGATTGGTGGAGCAGCGGGATCTACTGCAGGTGGCATTAAATTATTCCGAGCAATTCTATTGTATAAGGGTGTTGGTTGGCGGATTAAACAAGCTATTTCAACGCCTCGAAGAGTATTTGTTCATAAACTCGGCGATAAATCATTATCAAAGGAAAATGCGATGGATTTGATCAATGAAGCAGCGATCATTTCTTTTATCTGGGTGATCATACTTTCTGCATCAATTATGCTTCTTTCTTCGATTTATGCTGATTATTCACTTGGAAAAGTAATTTTTGAAGTGTGTTCAGCTCAAGGAAACGTGGGATTAACTGCAGGTATTACTTCACTGTCTATGGATACTACCGCTAAAGCAATGCTTATTATAAATATGTGGATTGGTCGCTTGGAAATCATTCCAGTTATCGTTTTAATACGATCCTTTTTTGGTATTCGACGGAATTTAATATAAAAAAAGAATGGTAGTTACTGCGTGGTTTCTTCTTTGATGAGCATGAATTGATCATCTTGATATTTTTTGATATAATGCTCAAGTTGTCTAATAGCAGTAAGCAATTTATAAATCTCTTCATCTTCTGGATCTGAAGGAACACTTGATTGCGGATGTTCCTCTTTTTTCTTATGAAACTCAGTTTTTTTATACTCGGAATCAAGGATATCGCGAGCATCTTTTAATATCTTAATTTTATCAGTAAGTTCTTGAAGTTCTGGCATAATCCATACTTCCTCCATCTCAACTGTATTAGGCTAATAGATATTGGTATTCATAAAGGTTTGTTCTTTTTAACTTGAAAAAAAAGATAATCATTTCAAGTTAATTGATAACCGGCATCATATCCAAATGAAGGAATACACATTTAAGATAAATGATGAATATACATTGGGTGGATTATGAAATGACTGATGATATAGAAATGCAAAAATTAAATGATAAGATCATGAACTGCAAACTTTGTGATTTATATAAGACAAGAAATCATCCAGTAATTGGGGAAGGATCAACTGATGCTGATCTTCTATTCATTGGTGAAGCACCAGGATATAATGAGGATCAACAAGGACGTCCTTTCGTAGGAAGAGCTGGAAAAATTCTTGATGAATTACTAGATTCAATAGGACTTCATCGATCAGATATTTACATTGCAAATATTTTAAAATGTAGGCCACCACAAAACAGAAATCCAACAAAAAATGAAATAAAAACATGTTCGCCCTATTTAGAAAAACAAATAGACCTTATCAATCCATCAGTAATCCTTCCGATGGGTTCATTTGCAACGGAATACATTTTTGATAAGTATGGACTACAATTCACCAAGATTAGTGACCTTCATGGAAAACTTTTTTCAAAACAAACATTGTATCATCAAATTCGGGTTCTCCCCCTATATCATCCAGCAGTAGCAACCTATAATCCAAATAAAATAACCGTATTAAAAGAAGATATTAACCAAGTAAAACCCTTTATTATGTCTAAAACTATATGAAAAATAATTAGATATTTTTTAGAATGTAGAAAAAATGAAAATACTATTTTTTTGATTTGGTGAACAAATGAGATCAACTCGAATGAAACAAGTACGAAAAGCACCGATCATCCACCTTCTTTCAGAAGTAAGCATTCCAACTGATGTTATCTCGTTTGGCCAAGGAATCCCTTTTTTTGGTCCACCAAAAACTGCTGTTTCAGAAGTAGAAAAAAATGCTTCACAACCTAAAGGTTTTACCTATTCTACAGATCAAGGTTTCTTTGAATTACGATGTATTATCGCTGAAAAATTAAACAAAGAACAAGATGTAAGAGTTGATCCAAAAACCCAAATTATGGTGACTGCGGGAGCAAATCAAGCATTTATGATTGTCCTGCTTGCAATCACAAGTCCAGGTGATGAAATCATCTTTTTTACACCAACCTATTTTAATTACGTAATGGCAGCAAAAATGATCGGGTGTAAACCAGTTTTTTCGTCAACTGATAAACAGTTTCAGCCAATTGTTTCTGATTTAAAAAATAAGATTACAAAAAGAACAAAAGCAATTGTGACTATTTCGCCTAATAATCCAACAGGTGCTGTTTACCCATCGAGTTTGTTAAAGAAGATTAATACGTTATGCGCGGATCATTCATTGTTTCATATATCTGATGAGGTTTACGAATATTTTGTGTATGATGATGCAACACATACATCACCATTACGTTTTGATTCAATGATGCATCATACCATTTCACTTTTTTCATTATCTAAATCGTTTTCACTTTCGGGATATAGAATTGGATACATGGTCTTTCCAGAAAATCTTTTAGATGAATTGTTAAAAGCTCAGGATACCATTGGTATTGCAGCACCTAGTCCATCACAATTTGCTGCACAAAAAGCAATACCATTAGGAAACACGCATTGTAAAAAGTTTTTTTCAACATTAGAAAACAATAGAATGTATATTCAAAAAGAGTTTTCAAAACATCCGTTAATTGAAACCTGTTGGACTAAAGGAGCATATTATTTCTTTTTTAATCTTAACACCACACAATCATCCTGGAGTTTGGCAAAAAAACTTATTGAAAATTATAAAGTTATCATTTTACCTGGTGAAATGTTTGATGTTTCTCATCCTTCATTCCGCCTTTCTTATGGTAACCTTTCAGAAGACGGAGTCAAAAAAGGATTACATCGTTTATCAGAAGGATTAGAACAATTATGTTAATATATTTTCATCCAAAAAATTTTAGGATTTCATGATTGAATGTATGATTCATTAAAGATTATTCTTTATTATTGTCTTTAACTCTTCAATGGGACTATCTTCATACACAATTTGACCAGTATCCTGTATTGGTGAACTAAAGGATGCTGTTGATTTACAAGTATAAAATTCTTTTATTTCTTTTGAGTTAGGATTTGAAATTAAAAAAAGATCGATCTTCTGATCTTTATCTTCTAGTTGTAATGCACTTCTATTCGAGTGAGCGGTCAAAATGGTAACTTTTTCATCCTTGATTGTTTCTTGAATTCGTTTACTAAATTCCTTGTCACCATTGATTATCATAATCGTTTTCATAATCCAGTCAATGAATAGATAATACCTTTTCACTTATAATTATTAGTATTTCTCAAAAAAAGGTCTCTTGAAGAAGGGAGGTAAAAGGGGCGGGATAGGCAAGAAGAGGTGACAGGGAAAATATATCCGGCCCCAGGAGGTTAGTAGATATATTTTTGCTTTTTTCATATAAAAACGTTCTATGACAATCTTTCACTTTGATAAAACGTCACCAACATTGCATCTAGGTAGATAATATTTCAAATACAGTATTAATTGCATAATTATGTGCATAAAAAGATTATATAATGGTATTTTACTTTATTTCATAAACATAAAATATGGGATGGTAAAAAATATGGAGGAATTAATGAAGAAAATTGGAAGCTGGTTATTTCTAGTGGGAATTCTACTATCTGTCATTGTCGGTATTGTTTTTGCCGCAAATGGAACCTGGTCAGCAAATTATTCACCAACCGTTAGTACCTTGTTAGCAGTATTAGGATTTGTTGTTGGAATACTCTCATTTTTCGCACTTGGAAACATCACCCGGGATCGAGTCCCCACATTCTTAATCGCAGCACTAATGTTAGTAGGAATCGGTGCAGCTTTAAATACGAATTTCTTCGCAGAAATCGAATATATTGGTGCATACTTTACAAATATTGCAGCAATGATCGCTGTTTTTGTTGCTCCAGCAGCAGGGATTTTAGCGATTAGAGCTATTTGGGATGCTGGAAAAACAGAGGAAATCGAAAAGGTCATGCCAAAAATCCCAAAATAAATTAAGATCAAAAAAACAAATAAGAAGGAATCTTTTTTTCCTTCTTTATCTCATTTTTTTATTAACTGTTTATATTTTTTAATACCCACTTATAAACATTGATCATGGTCATAGTAAAAAGACCACCTGCAAATCCAATTAGAACGTAATAGATAATGCTCATATTATTGCTTATGTCTCCCTTATGTTTAGAAAAGAGATTTTTTTGAGTTAGTTTTTTGAATTTGGATAAAAGATTCCACATCCAATAATATTAATTTGTTTTAATTTATATTTATAGTCTTCGGCAAAATTTGTCAATATCAAAAAAAAACGTGGTGTCAAAAACTATATTAAAACCTTCTTTCATTTGGATTAATTGGTGATGTGGATGCAAAAAACATTATTTGATTTTATCGAAAATGATGTAGATGTCGTAAAAACAAAACAAGAATAACTGTTGATTTTTTTCATCTACATTTCATCTTTTCCCACTTACTTTTATTTTTGAAATCTGGTGAATGATATTTAAAATAATATTGAAAAGAGATTAAAGAGAAGGTTGTTTAGTTTTCCACAGTTTGTTAATGGAAAACAAGAGAAGTAAGATGAAAATAACAAAACAAATAATTGCTGCGTACAACCAAAGATCTGAAGGAAATAAGGTGTTAGCTTCTTGAGTAGCGCGAGTAATAGTTTCAGCTCCATTCGGTGGAGGCGTGTTTAATGCATCAAAGGTTTGATCGGAATTACCTGTTTCTTGTGGAAACCTGGTGGTGAAATAAAGATACATTTGCGTGAAACCAGCGATCAGTGAGATAAACGCAGCGGTAAACACTACTACGATTTTTGTATTTTCAGGGTGAAGAAGACTTTCTCCTTTCCAGGATAATTTGTAATAAACCCATTTGTGTCCTTCACGTTGAATTCGTTTTATAAGTCCAGCTTCTGTAAGTTTTGCAAGGTGTTCATGTAGCGTTGCCTTGTTCAAACTGGTTTCTTTGCTTAGTTCAGTTAAACTCATTTTTTTTCCGTCTAAGGTACGAATGATCTCCAGTCGAGTATCTGAAGCAAGTGCTTTGAAAGCATTTTTGTTTAAGGTGACCTTTGCCATAGCGTTCGCGCAGTGATTATTTTTATTTGTTTAATAAGTCTTTGTTTTTTTCTGGTCTGAATATTTTTTAGATAATCTTTGAGAACTATTGTTTTTTCGTAATCTATAAATGATGATTCCTTATTTCCTTTTATTTGTATGGAAACAAAAGATCTTGTTGACCAATTGAAATCATGTGGTGCTATTCAATATGGTCATTTTGTGCTTACATCTGGAGCGGTCAGTGATTATTATGTTGACATTAAAAAAGCAAGTACCAATCCGACTGTATTAACTTCGATTGCAACTCAGATGAAACCAATTGCGTTAGATAAATATGATTTGATTGCAGGAATGGAACTTGGAGCTGTACCATTGATTGTTGCATTATCATTACAAACCAATATTCCCTTTGTTATTGTTCGAAAACAAAAACGAGAGCATGGAACAGGAAAGCAAATCGAGGGTGAATCAGTGAAGAATAAAAAAGTTCTCATCGTCGAAGATGTAACCACAAGTGGCGGATCAGTTGTAAATACCATTCAAATCCTTAAACAAAGTCATGCAGATCTTGATAAGGTTATAACTATTGTTGACCGGGAAAGTGGAGCTCGGGAAAAAATTGAAAACCTTGACTTGCAGTTTCACCCGTTAGTCACTGTGAAGGATATTCTTAAAAAATAATTGAGGAAAAAATAAGCATTTTAGAAAATATTTGGTGGAGGCAATAATTCAATGAAAAAAGTATTAGTTGTCGGTGGAGGCGCCCGGGAACATGTATTGTGTGATGCAGTACATCGATCTCAGGATGCTTCTTTGTTTAGTGTCATGAAAAATGTTAATCCGGGCATTAACCAATTAGCAGAAGATTATAAACAAATCAAGGAAACTAATGTTGAACACGTAGTAGATTATGCTAAACAAAAGCATGTTGACCTGGTTTTTATTGGTCCTGAAGCACCATTAGAACAGGGACTGACAAATGCATTACAAAAACAAGATATTTCAGTTTGTGCTCCAACTAAGGAAGCAGCGCGAATTGAAACTGATAAGGAATGGATGCGAGATCTACTTCATAAATATCAGATCAATGGTCAATTAAAATATCAAAGTTTCACAGATGTCGATAAAGCAAAACAGTATATTGAACAGTTAAAGGGAAACGTGGTGTTAAAACCAGTAGGTCTTACTGGTGGAAAAGGAGTGAAGGTTGCTGGCGATCATTTCACTGATTTGGCTGGTGCTTTAGAATATATTGATCAGATTTTTGAAGAAAAAATTGGTGGAAAAGCAAAAGTAGTCATTGAAGAAAAAGCGGAAGGTGAAGAATTCACCGTGCAAGGTTTTACTGATGGTAAAACCATTAAAACACTTCCTGCGGTTCAAGATCATAAACGTTTACAACCTGGAGATAACGGGCCAAATACTGGTGGTATGGGATCATATTCGAATAAAGATGGATTGCTCCCGTTTTTATCTCAAAAGGATTATGATGCCGCAGTTCAAATTTTAGAAAAAATTATCCAAGCGCTTTCAAAGGAAGATTGTGCATACATTGGACCCATTTATGGTCAATTCATGTTAACTTCTGATGGTCCTAAGGTTATTGAGATCAATGCTCGATTTGGTGATCCTGAAGCAATGAACGTTCTTCCATTATTACAAACAGATTTCGTTTCCCTAGGAGAAAAAATGGTAAATGGAAAATTAGAAACTGTGGATTTAACCTTTGATATGAAAGCAACGGTGTGTAAATATGTTGTTCCTGAAGGGTATGGAGTGAAAAGTGTATCTGGAAAAAAGATTCAAATTGATGTCAATCAAATCGAAAACGTGGGAGCTCTCTTGTTTTATGCATCCGTGAATCAGGATAATGATGATGTAACTACTACTTCTTCTCGGTCTCTTGCGGTGGTTGGTTTTGCTAATGCTCTTTCAGATGCTGAAAAACTCTGTGAAAAAGCGTTAACTTTTGTTCATAGTGATCATATCTATATTCGGCATGATATTGGAACGAAAGATTTGATTCAACAACGTATTGATCATATGAAAACACTTCGTGGTGTGAAAACAACAGTATGAAACAAGAAACCTTTGTGTATTTCATTGGAACAGCTGGTGCGGGAAAATCAACATTAGCTCAGCGTTTTTATGAATGGACTAATGTGAAAGGAATTGATGCGATACTAGTAAATCTTGATCCTGGAGCTGAGAATCTACCATATGATCCTGATGTGGATATTCGTGATTGGATTTCGTTAAAGGAAGTGATGGAATCTCATGATCTTGGTCCGAATGGAGCGCAAGTTGCATGTGCTGATTTACTAGCAGTAAATACTGATGATGTGAAGGAAAGCATTGAATCTTTTAAAACAGATTACGTGTTTGTGGATACACCGGGTCAATTAGAATTATTTGTTTTCAGAAATTCTGGGAGAATCATTGTTTCCACCATGCAACCAAATCAGTCTGCGGTGTGTTACCTAATTGATCCCTTTCTAGCAAAATCAGCATCAGGGTTTTCCAGTCAGTTATTATTATCCTTATTTACCAATTTTCGTCTTGATCTTCCTCAGTTTAATGTGCTTTCAAAAGCTGATCTGTTAGAAGAAGAGGATCTTAATCAAGTGCTTAGTTGGGCTGATGATGCTTATGCGCTTGAATCAGCAGTGCAAACCGAGCAATCTTCGATGTATCGAAAGATCAATGAAGATATTGTTCGGATGATTATTGATTTTCAATCCCATGCAAAATTGATTCCAACGGGTAATACTGATTTTATGGGAATTGAGGATATGTACACATTGATACAATTATTGTTTGCTGGTGGAGAAGACGTGCTATCAGATTAAGAGGTGTCTGTGTTTACAATGGTTATTGAGTGACGATTGATAGTTGGTGGAAACGTAGGGATAAGCGTTAAAATCATTCCTTTTCTTGTTTCTTTTTGCATAAATGGAATGGTCGGTGCAGTAAAGGTTACGGTGCTACCTCGTTTGAGTTGAATGGATCTAAAGGGAACATAAAAAATGAAGAATGGTTCTTTTGATGAAGTATCATTAGTCAATGTGCACGTGAATGTTTCTGATTCAGAGATTACTTGAGGATAAATGATTTGATCTTTGTATGTACTTTCAATAAAAACATGTTTTCGTAACTGTGAATGGAACTGATCATCATCTAATTTTATCTCGAGAAGATACCATCCCGTAGATAGATTTTTAGTTGGAATTTGAATGATAGTATGTGCGGAGTCTATTTGTTGTTGGATGGTTACTTTTTCAAAAGTATATTCTTGTATAACTGAGCAAAGTTTGATGGTAACTGGTGTTTGAGTAGTTAACTGTGGAATGCTAAGATTAATATGAACGTATCTTTCATCTATTGGTTGAATAATTGATAAGTTAATATCAAGTGGGATTTGGGTGTTGAATGGTTGATTTGTTGAAATGAATCCGTATCCTTCAGTGCTTGCATTGTATCCTTTTGAAATTGCATGGTTGTGAAGCAATTGTTGAATTTTATTTGGGGTTATTGTTGGGTTTTGTTCGAGTAAACAAGCAACAATACCTGTTACATATGGTGTTGCCATACTTGTTCCACTCAGTGTTTCATATTGATTATTAGGCCACGTACTTATGATTTGATGGCCTGGAGCGATAATGTCTGGTTTGATCATATCTTCAAAAAATGTTCCTCGAGAACTATATGGAGCAATTCGAGTATTTTCAATAGATGCACCTACAGCGATGACTTGTTTGGCAATAGCTGGTGAACTAATAGTGTTCATCGTTGGTCCATTGTTCCCAGCAGCAGCAATAACGGTTATTCCTGCATTCACTGCTTGAGTTGCAGCAGTACTCATCAGATCTGAAACGGAACCATCGGGGTTACCTGCACTAATTGAAATGATGTCATGGTGATCACTAAAGTTTCCATCTTGATTTGGATCCATTGCTCGTTCGAATGCTGAAAGAAACCATGATGTGTATCCTTCTCCATTTTCATCAAGGACTTTGTATGCAAACACTGAGCTATTCGATGCTATACCTGTAATCTGTTGGTTTGTAGAGGTTATGGTTGGTTGTGCAGCAGTAATACCTGCAACGTGAGTTCCATGACCTTGGTCATCATAGGGGTCATCATCTTCATTCACAAAGTCATATCCTCCTTTATAAATAGGCGATAAAGCAGGATGGGTGTGATCAATGCCAGTGTCAAAAAAAGCAATAGAAACATTTTTTCCCGAGTACTTGGAAAGATCATTGATCACCGTAGTCGTATTACTTAGTTGATGATCTGAAGAGATGGAGGTAAGAGATGGCAGTTGATTCATTTCGTTTGAAATACTGATAAATGTATCTTTCTCTATTCGGTTAACAAAAGGAAGTTGTTCAATAGATTTAATAGAACGGTCAGTGAGTTTATCTATCCAAATTCCATTAAAGAAAAGATGATATTGTTTCAGATTTTGATCAGAGAATTCTTGATTGGTAATAGATGCTATTTGAGAAATTGCTTGTTGTTGAAATAAAGTAATGTTTTGTCGTATTTGTACTATTTTTGGAAACAGCGCAGAAAAAGACATATTGAATGCCAAACCCAAACTCTTTGATTCATCCGATAACGTTTCTATGAGTGCTGGAAGTGTGAATTCTATTAGATACGATTCAGTATTAATGGGTTCAGATAAGGGAGTTGGAAATGTAATTGAAGATAAGATGAGCAGTGAAATGACAAAAAGGGATCGATATAAAATATTGATCCTTTGATTGAAAAACTTAACTTTCACCTGCTTACTGCTATATTCATCCCTCATTACCATGTGTTATGTAAGTAGAGTAAATATTAATGTTATTTGACAATCCTATCCGGTTTTTTACCAGATGAAAGTAGAACTACTCGTGAATCAGATTTCTCATTTGTAATAGGATAGCTGAGTTCATCACTTAATAAACTGCTAAACCGTTTGATTTGATCATGCGTTGGCATGTTTTTTATGGTCATTCGTTGTCTTGATTGACCAACAAACACATATCCTTTAGGTTCGACAAAATCTGGATTAGCTCGTTTAATCATTTGAGCATAATCGGGGATGAATGTATCGTCTAAATTCCAGTTGTTAACCAAGGTATGTCGAATCACGGTCCGAGTATCTAAGGAAGGAAGTAAATCAAGGGTTTGTTGAAGCTTTTCCCATCCATCTGGAATTAAAGGATTACCTAATTTTTTATAGATTTCCTCATTAGGAGCAATCAATGAAACATAAAGTTGCGTGGGTAATGGATCAAGATTCTCAAGAACTTCTGGAGTAGTTCCATTAGTAACTAAAAACGTAGTCATCCCATTGTTATGGCATGCTTCAAAAAACTCTCCTAAACGGGGATACAAGGTTGGTTCACCTGATAGTGAGCAAGCTACCATATTAGGATGATTTGCTTCATCCCATTTTTTTCGATCACAACGGGGATCTCCTTTAAAACCCGTGATTAGTTTTTGCTGGGCTTTAATTGATTCTTCTAAAATCATGTTAGGATCATCACCATCTGAAAGTGATGTCTCAGTGAATCCCTGGAATCGCCAGCAAAATAAACAAGATTGCGTACATTGATTCAACGTAGGTGTCATCTGCAAGCAGCGGTGTGATTGAATGCCATAAAATGATTGTTTGTAACAGGAGCGATTATGAATTAAACTTTGTTTTAACCAATGACAAAGTTTTACTCCTGAATGATTGCCAACGATAGCATAATGTTGTTTTTCAAGCCGTTTTCGAATACGATCATTCATATAAAACTGCACCATTTTAGAAACCAAAAGGTTTCTGTTCTTTTTGGTAGAATAGGATGGTCTATTTAGTGTTTATCATTCCTACTGAAAAATAGAGAAATTTTTAGTTTAAAATAACTATTTAAATCAAATATAATAAATTATATATATGTTACTAAAGTATACATTTGATGAGGCTTTCATTTAAAATATACTTTACTATAAATTAAAACGGGGAAATTAATGATGAAAATGAAGTATGAGAATAGTAAAAAGTGGGCAGTATTCATTATTATTGGATTGTTTTTAACCAGTAGTTTTTTTCCGATTATAGTTGCCGATTCAAACCCCTCTTCTGGTTTTTCAAAGGGTATAAGTTACAAATCATTTATTCCTACAAAGCAAGCAACTTTCGTTGGTCATAATCCATCTTCTCTTCTTGATGATTATGCATATTTATCTGCAATTCCTACCTCGGTGTTCTTCGATAAACATAAGGATAACTTATATGCTCATCCTCTTTTGTTTTATGAAGATGAATATCCAGTAACTTCAGAAAAAGAACGATCTCTTAATGCATATCAAGGAATAGAATATTTTATGCAAGATTGGATGGGATATGCAAATGGGGAACTTGATGAATTAACTTTTATTAATGTTGATTCTTCACATCTTCCATCTGACTGGAGGGCAAAAAAAGAAACTACGGTTACTGCAGATAATCCATTCACCTTAGCTAGTGATCTTGCTTTGGAAGAATGGGAATATTCAAATGATGCTGTTGTCGCAGTTATAGAAGAAGAATTTGAAAATCCAGAGGAAAAAACGGATGGTACTTTAAAAGGAACGATTTCACCAAAGGAAACGAAAACTGAACATTTTGAGGTTCCACAAACAAATGAAGTGTATCCAACGTATAATGAATTCTTCGTTCCTGATGGTTATAAATTTTTGAAGGTGAGATCTTGGTATCCTTGTTTTTATTTTGAAGCTGGATTACCCGGTTTTGAAGGATTGATTAATATGACAATTCCAGCTGGTGATCGAGATATCCAAGTGTATTGTGAGGAGGACGGAGACTGGATGATGGCAGGTATCACAAGCGAATGGAATACACAAGGTGGCATGGATATCGATAAAACTTCAGTGTATGTGTATAAAAGTGGTCAGTGGAGTGTTGCAGTGACTGATGTTCCTACAAAAGCCTATGATTATATTGATCCACGTGAAGAATTAACTGGAGAAGTCACTGATACAGGATTGGATCTTGAAGTGGAGAAGCATCGGAGTTTTCTTACCTTTAACTTTGGACGGTATGGATCGATTTTTGAAGTCCTTAAAAATCTTAGGGAAGTAACCTATCAAGTTGATGTTGAGATGTATCCGGGTGTGGAACTTGAGATTCCTGATAAACCATCGTTTGGAGCTCGTGATTTACATATGGAATTAACCTGGGATGATTCTTCAGTTGATTTAGGGATGAGTTTGATTGGGCCTTCTGGTGAAGAAGTTCTTTCAACAAGAGAACCTGGTGTTTCAAGTAAATGTGATGCAACGATTTATGATGAAGTCATTCCATTACCTGAGGGAACAGAAACTGATTTGGATGTTCACCGCATTGGTGAGTGTTTACCCGGTGAAACCTATAAAGTTTGTGTGTTCTCCATGACTGATTTAGATATTTCCACTGATTTTACTGTTGAATACTCTTGGCAACAAAATTATAGTGAAGAAGAAGGAGATATGCTTGCTTCAGCAACACAAGGAGCGGTGCTTGCTTCTGAGTTAAATGCACCGTTATTATACATTTCTCAAGATGATGTTGCTGAGTGTACCATTGAAACCTTGTATCAACTTGGAGTTGATCACGTTCATTTAATTAATCTTGGTGATCGATTAACAACTTCTGCTGAGATAAAGTTAACGAATGGTTTCAAAGTAACTCATTACACGGATTATCTTGAAATATATGATGCTATCAGAGATCGTTCGAAGAGTAATGATGTTGTGTTTTCAACCATTGATTCATGGACTTCTTGGTATGTATCAGCGTTAGAACCTGATGAAGAAATTCTAGGTGCTCGTTCTATTGGACCAGCTGCATATATGGGTGCGATTCATGGGTCACCGGTGTTACTCGTTGATAATCATCCTGAGCTTTCTTCTGCGGTCTCATGGCATACGGAGTTATGGCGTCGTCATCCTGATGGACATTCACGATTACCAACAGTGAGTGAAATGTATCTAACGGGTTCTCGGGTGTATCAATTCTTAAAGGATCTTGAATTTGATGAGGAAGGACAAGAAAAAGTTATTACCTTAGCTGGACAGTTTGATATTGGTCTTCCTTGGGATCGAGTGTTTGTTGGAAAAGCACAACCAGGACGATTTTTTGGATCACCAACTGATCTTAGCGTTTGGGTTTCCAAAAACATGTTTTACCCCATGATTGTGTTTGAAAACCCTGCGATTAAAAATACGGGCGGGGTTTCAGTAATCAATGGAAGTGAAAGTGTACGACGATTTCCCTGGCGTGGTAATCTTGGATTACGGGTGACTAAACCATCTGAGGAGGAAACCTTGGAATATCCGGTTCTTGACACCTTAGTTTGTTATGATATTAAGTTTAATAGTAGAGCAAGCGATTATTGGGGCTTTGTATACAAGTGTGCAGATGGAACTATTCCAGGTCAATCACAATCATTTAATCCAATTGATGAAGGCGTAATGTTGAATGTGAATGGTGAACCTGGTGCTTATTTACCTGATTTAAGTGGATCAGAGGTGCAGCCGTTTTATTTACGGCAAGGTGGTTATTCACCAGTGTTTTCCACTAATTTTGGTGCGAATATGCATAATTTGAATCAGGGTGTTTTATTTTGGATGGTAAATACACATGGTGCTCCTCTTGATGGAGGCATGTTTATGTTTTGGGATGTTGAAAGTGAAAATCCGTATGGGTATCCAACGGTTACACCAGCTCCTTATACCAAAGAAACGAATCCATGGCGTGGATATGAATGGTTGATGGGTTCAACTGAAGAACCTGATACCATGACCATGGATGTGCATGGTGTGCTTCCTTCTCTTGCAGGTAATCCTGATCCAAAGGGCATTCGATTTTTAAAAACTGGTCTTGATTGGGCATTGGCTCGAAGACCAGTTCGTGATGTCATTGGTACTATTGCAAGTCTTCCAATTCTTCGTTATTTCACACCAGAATGGTTGCAGGATACTCAGGATTATTATGACGGGGTGATTATCACGGTATTATTAAGTCGATTTGGCACGTCCTGGTATAATGGATCACAAGTCGATGATGCAATAGGTAATATTCATTCAGCTGGAGTAAGTAGTGTTGCGTGTCTTCCTGCGGGAAAATATTTACATTTAACCTTGATGCGTCATGGTTCTCCATTTCAAATCATGGATCCTTGGGCGACATCATGGTATTCTGATGTTTGGCAGAATAGTGTTCCCCGAGGTATAGCGTTAGGCGAAACTATTGGTGAGATTTATGCTGAAGGTATTAGTAAGGTTGGCATTCAATATATTCGTGATGGCCGGCCTCAATGGTGGTGGGATTTAGCTGAAAATGTGTGTTTGTATGGTGATCCAAATTTGAGGGTTTGGGTGCCTAGTACGGAGTTTAGTAATAAGAACCATTGGACCGTTGATGATATTAGAAGTTATGATTATGATGAAGACCGGCCGCTTAGTGTTGATGGTCATACGCCTTTTGGAGCACGAGCTTATCAGCATGCACGAGAACCACCAACGATTCTTTCAGAATATGGTATTGTGATTGCAGCTTCAGTGTTCATTGTTATTTTAATTATTGCAGCGGTGATGATTAATAAACGATCTCCAGTAAAAACCAAAAAATAATCTTTTTTCTTCTTTTTTATCATTCTATTGGGATTGTTGTTGGAAGTTGAACTTGGTTGCACTTATGCTGTATCTTTTTTGTTAACTGATTTTCTAGTGATTCTGATAGATATGGACTGTGTTCATAGATTTTATTATACTTCTGATAGAGTTGAGGATAAGCGGTTTTGATTTTTTTAAGGAATACTTGTTTTTGTTCTCCTTGTAAAAATAATGGTTTATGTAAGATATACTTAGCCTTGTATTGTTTTGCAGTTTGAATTAATGCTTCGATGTGTTGTTCGGTAAAGAAGGGAAAGGTGGGGATGATGGCAACTCCTGTGGTAATTCCTTTGTTAGCAAGTGTCCTCATGGCTTGTAATCGGTTAAGAGGAGAAGGAGTATGTGGTTCGATTGTTTTCCAAATTTTTTTATCCAAACTAAGAATCGTAAAAGTGATAATCGGTTGAGTTAGTTGTTTGATCAACGATAGATCATTAAGTATACTCGTTGATTTTGTGAGGATATGAACCGGAAATTTTGTTTTTGTAAGGTTTTCTAGGATTTGATGGGTGAGTTGAAATGATTGTTCCACTGGTTGGTAGGGATCATGAACTGATCCGATGATAATTCGACCTTTTTTTAGTTTGGGAAGTTCTTGTTGTAATCGGTTTACTGCATTTATTTTAACAAAAATGGTATCTTCAAGTGTTGAATCACAGTAGATGCATCCAAAAGAACAATTTTGATAGGGATCAAGAATGTAATTCCCATGAAAAATGGTATCTTTTTTAGTGATCTTATTGATGATCTGTTGAACTTGGATTTCCTTAACAATCATTTTCCACCTTCTTTCAGGGTATTTTAGACATATTTTTTTATAATTATATCTTAAATTATCGTTATTTAACGATTACTTAGTCGACAATTATATAAACCTTGGTTGATAAAGATAATAAATAATATGAGAGATGAATAAAAAGATAGTTACCTCTTATGGTTTGCCTCCTTTTTTTACGTTCATCTCTACCCCCTTTTTTATTCTACATCTCTTCTAAACTATCAATACCAAGTAACCCTAATCCGTTCTTTAACACAATCTTAGTGGAGAGAACTAGTCCTAATCTTGCGACTATAAGGTTTTCATCATTAGCAGTTAGGACTGGGCAATCACGATAAAATTGATTGAATAACGATGCAGTATCAAATAAGAACTGGGTAATCAAATGTGGTTTAAAACTATGGGCTGCCTCAGTAATAATAACCGGAAATTTTGCCAATTGTTTGCCTAAATCAATTTCATAAGGATCAACAAGAATACTCGGATTACAATGTTGTTCAATGGTATCAAAAGAATGTGTACTTTTTCGAAGGATACTAGCACATCGAGCAATAGCATATTGAACGAATGGAGCAGTATTCCCATCAAAACTTAAAGCTTCTTCCCATTTGAATTCAATATGTTTCTCAGGCTGCACTTTGATAATGTTATATCGAAGGGCACCCACACCAACTATTTCAGAGATTTCTCTCATTTTTTCAATTGGTAATTCTTCCCCACGGCGTTTCTTTACTTCAACAAAAGCACGTTGTTTACTTTCTTCGATCAGATCATCAAGATACACAACTCTACCACGACGAGTGGACATCTTTCCACCGGGAAGAGAAACAAACGAATAAAACACGGGAACTGGCTTATTTTTAGCATTCAGTAATTCTAGTGCAATAGAAACCTGCTGAGATTCCAATTTATGATCTTCACCAAGAATATTGATCAATTGATCAGCTTGAGTATTTTTCCATAAATGATAAGCAACATCACGAGTAGCATACAGTGAAGTCCCATTTGCACGAGTAATAAAGAACTTGGTAGATCGTCCTTTTACACCAAATTCTTCCAAATCTAAATAAAAAGCACCATCTTCTTCATGACAATACGGGGTTTGTTTCAATTCTTCAATTACATTAAGGACACTTTCATTTTTAACAAATGTTGATTCAGGGATAAATGTATCGATATTGATATTAATGGTCGATAAACTTTTTTCAATCCCCTCAAGAACAGGTTCATACGCTTTTTTACCCATCGAAATTGCTTTTTCATCTCCTTTTTCACTCTGATGAACAAGATCATCTATCTCTTGAGCAATATGATCATCTTCTTGCATTAACGTATGAGCTTTCTGATAATATCGTACCGCTCGATGATCAGGTTTATCATTTGTTAAGTTAGAAAGATCTTTTTCAGTTAAATTATTAACAGCCCAGGTTAAAATAGCAACTTGTTTTCCTAAATCATCAAGATAAAACTGCGATTCAACAGTGTATCCAGCTGCTTTCATTAACCGAGTAATAGTATCGCCAATAATGGGGTTTCGTGCACGTCCAACATGTAGAGGTCCATTTGGATTAGCAGAGGTATGTTCAACGATCACTTTCTCATTTTTTGGTGAAAGAATACCATAATCTTGTTTTTTTTCAAATATGGACTGTATGGTTTTTTTAAGGATTTTTTCTGGACTTAACCAAAAATTGATATATCCATTATGCACCTGCATTTTTTCAACATACGGTGGTTTTTCTAACTGATTCAAAATAAATTTTGCAGTATCCGGTGGAGATTGTTTACTCACTTTACAAAAAGAAAAACAAGGAAATGCTAAATCTCCAAAATCAGAAGATGCCGGGGTTTCCAACCGAACCCTCTCAGGAAAATGGAGTTTTTTAAGGGTCTTTTTAATTTGAGTTTCAATCTGTTTTTCAACTTCAATAGCAATGTACATTAAGCACACTGTAAAACATGTTTTTTTTAAATTCTTTTGGCCACCTTTTGCTTTATCTAGACTAGCGCAATCTTAACTTTATTTTATCCGAAAAGAATAAAAAAGTGCTTTATCCTATTATTTTTACACGATATAGTAAAAAAAGTTATAAACACCATGTACAATTCACCTCCTCATTAAAAATAATAAGGTTGTAAACTATGCCACGAAAACCAGGTAGTATGTACCGTTATGTACGAGGTCAACTGACCACCAGAAAAGAATACATGGGCGGTATTCCAAATCCCCGAATTACTCAATTTATGAATGGAAATAAACAAGGATCATTTCCAGTTAAACTTAGTTTAATCTCTGAAGAGCAATGCCAAGCACGTCATGGTGCTTTGGAAGCAGCTCGTATTACCTCAAACCGATTCATGGAAAAAAAAGTTGGTTTAACGAACTATCGATTACGAGTCCTTGTGTTCCCACATGTCATCCTAAGGGAAAATAAACAGGCTACTGGCGCGGGAGCTGATCGTGTTTCTCAAGGTATGAGACATTCATATGGACGAATTGTAAGTAGTGCGGCTCATGTGAAACGTAATCAGAAAGTCATTACCATTGAGACACACCCTCAATTCGTTAAATTTGCAAAAAGTGCACTGCGTAAGGCTGGAATGAAATTACCTTCTCCTTGTCACGTTGTGCAATCGTAAAAATCTATTTTTCTTTTTTCCTTTTTATGTATTCATTATATTAGTATTAACCAACAATATGTCTTTTGGATACTTAGTTAAAAGTATTTGATAAGCCATGGAAATAATACAAGGAATAATATCAGAAACGAGATGAACATGGTGACTTGACGAACAATTCTTTCAACACGTTCTTCACTAAGATTTTTCTTTATTTTTTGTACAAAAAATCGAACGCCATCATTAAACAAGAATCCTCCATCTAACGGAACCATGGGTAAAACATTGAAAAAGCCTAATAAAAGATTCAACCAGAACGTCCAGAATAAAAGATTGATCCCAATCCAAAACAAAGGAGATGGTATAAATGAAGCAAGGCCAGTTAGTTGTAATCCTTGTGTATATGGGCTTACTAAAGGAGTATAACCAACAAAATATCCAACAAAGGGTAGTGAATATAAAAGAATTAATCCGTCGGCACTAGTAAATGGATGTTGTAATGAGTCAATAAATCCTGAGACGTAAGCATTAAATCCAATTCCTACAAAACTCATGTTTTGTTGACTTTGATTACCAGAGAATTCAGATCGAGCAGCAGGAGTGATGGTCGTATCAATGGTTGATCCATCAGTATAATATGTAATTGGAATGGTTTGATTAACTGAAACATTTTGCATTACCATTCTAAAATCTGCATCTGATTGAACCGGTGTATTATTTAAAGAGGAAATAACCATACCTGCTGAAAGACCAATTTCAGCTGCAGGACTATCCTCAATTGCATAGGCAAGATGAACACCATCAACTGGTTCGACAGCAGCCATACCAATATACGAAAATAAAAGAAGTGTGATTAACGCTATAACAAAATTTGACATAGGACCTGCGGCATAAACATGCATCCGCTTTTTGATAGATGATTCTTGTAATTCATCTTCATCTGGTTCACAAAAAGCTCCTAAAGGAACGATAAGATAAAGCAAGCCAAGTGCTTTCACTTTCAATCCATGTGCAAAAGTGAGAATACCATGGGAAAATTCATGAACAACGATTCCAATGGCTAAACCAACGATGATATAAAATAGATAATCCAGTGGAAGTAATGGATTGATCCCCGGTAAAATCAAACCAAATTCAATACCTGGTAGTGATTCTTGTTGTTCTGGAGTAAATTCTAACACGGCCCACATATTTGCAACCACTAAGGCAACCATTAAAATCATCATCACAAAACAAATGATAACCGCGATGGTGCCATATCCTTTCCAAAATCGTTTGCGTTGTGCGATACGTCGAAGAAATCCTACTCCCTTTTTCGTCCGGATCATTAATGCAGGACCATAAAAGCTAATATTGTATTTTTCAAAATATCCTTTTTGTTTCAAATAAAATGATAAAAGAAAATATGCTCCAATAATACCAATTAGGATTGCAAGGATTTCGATAAGTGTCATAGCGCTAGCTGTGCATACTATGATTGTATATTAAACTAACTCATCACCTTAAAAATTTAAAAAATAAAATAAAAAATGATATGATCATTCTTTTTTGCTCATATCATACATTACTAAACCTGAAAGCATCTTAGGCAAGAAATAGGTTGATTTCTGAGGCATGTGTTCTCCAGCATCAGCAATAGCTTTTAACTCCTCGATTTTCGTTGCATTCATTAGAATTGAACAATCATATTCCTCGTTATCCACAACTGTGATTGCTTCTTCATCTTCACGCGTATATTTAACATGGTCTTCTAAGGTGTCCTGAGTGATACCCATGATTTTTTCTATAACGATTTTATGTAAGATTGATACATCCAATTTTCTCCAAATTTCACTTCGATCTTTTGCAATATCATCCATGACCTCTTCATCGTTTAAGGTAAGAACGATGTATTCGTCTTTGAAGAAGAACGCGAATTTATGTTGAGTACTGGTTTCAATTTGTCTTTTGATTTTTTCAGCAAGTTCCTTTGGTGAAGAAGTTTTTTCTCGAGAATACGTTTCAACAGTAAAATAATCTTTCAACTTTGAAATTAATTCTTTTTTGTGAATATGATCTGGAAGATGCAATAATCGATGAGTTGGAAGAATAGCAAGACCTTCATCAAACATGTTTGCTATGATTACCATTCGATATTGAAATGGTGCATCTGGATTAGTATCTCCTGTTTTTTCTTCCATTTCATTAGCATAGTTGATAGCGGTTTGATAGCGATGATGTCCATCAGCGATAAATAAAATATCATCATCAAGAAATGATTGAATCTTGTTAATCACTGTTTCATCAGTAAGTTTCCAAATTGCATGATCAAATCCATCGTATCCTTTAACGTTAATGAATGGTTCATCTGAAATGGTGTGTTGGATTGATTGATTGATTTCATCTTTTTCATCGATGTATAATAGTTGGATTGGTTCAAGATTTGCATAACAAGCTCGCATGAGATTTAGCCGATCTGCTTTTGGTTTGGAAAGGGTGCGTTCATGTGCTTTTACTTTTTTATAATCCTTATCTAATCTAAGTAAAATGAAGAATCCGTTCATTGTTTTTTGTTCTCCATCTAACGTATATGAGATTCGATATGGATAAATCGCTTTGTCCTCAGTTGGAATCAAAATGTTGTCTTTTTGCCAAGATACAAAGTCTTTCTTAGCTCGAGTATACCGGTTGTTTTCATCAGTGTCTTCCGGATGCTGTTTACCAAGAATTAAACGAACGAAATTAAATGGGCTTTTTTCATATAATTGATCCTGTTGCTTTGGTGAAATAATGTCGTATGGTGGAGACATTACAGTACCAAGATCCTTAATTTTTTCTTTGTTATATGTGATTCCTTTGAATGCAGATACCTTAACCATAATTTTTCGCCTCCCATAACATGGGTATCATCTGTATTTGGACAAGTATTAAAAAGCTTACTCAGCATTAACGATTGAAAAAGATATGACTTATTTTGTTTTTCCGTATAATAAATTTTTATCAATGGTTCTTGTCGTCGTATAGTTTATAAACATGTTTTTTTTCACCTAGGTGTTATCAATGAATTATCCTAAAACTGAATTAAATCAATCTCAAACCAAGATAGATCAATTACTTCATTCTTACAGACTCTGTGATCATTGTATTGGACGGTTATGTACTCATAGAAAAAACGATGAATCATTTAATCAAGCTGGTAAGAACATAAGAAATGAATTTTTAAAGCGTTCAGAACTACCAATTCAAGAGTGTGAATTATGTCAAGGTCTTTTTGAGGAATTACCTGATTTTTATCAACTTGCGCTTGATTCCATTTTGGATTATGAATTTTCATCATTTTTGGTTGGTTGTCACGTTGACGAAGAAATCCTTCAAATGGAAAAGCAAATAATTGAAGTGTTTGAACTTAAGGATGCTGCCTCAGTTAAACAGGAAATTAATGAATATATTGGATTACGGATGGAAGAAGAAACTCGTAAAATAGTAAGTTTCAAACATCCAGATATTATGATCATTGTCAATACCCAGTTTAATGTGGTCGACCTTCAGATTAAACCTGTTTATCTCTTTGGACGATACAATAAATATGAACGTGGAATCCCTCAAACGAAATGGTTTTGCCGCCGATGTCATGGAAAAGGATGTAGATACTGCAAGTACACGGGTAAGTTGTATGAACATAGTGTCGAAGAATTCATCGCCCATCCCGTTTTAAAGGCAGCACAAGCAGAAGATGAATCATTTCATGGGGCGGGACGAGAGGATATTGATGTTCGGATGCTAGGAACTGGCCGTCCCTTTGTAATAGAAGTAAAAAATCCGAAAAAAAGATCTTTTGATTTAGCATCAATAGCCAAGCAAATTACAAAAGAAAGTGATAATGCAGTAAAAGTACAGTCTCTTAAATATACTGATAGTTCAGATATTGCTCGCATCAAGGAGGCCCACTTCCAGAAAGTATATGTAGTAAAAATACATGCAAGTGTTCCAATTCAAAAAGAAAAACTTAAAAAGGTGGCCCAGTCATTACAGGGTACCACGATTAATCAACAAACCCCAACACGCGTTGCTAAGCGTCGCGCTAAAAAGGTTAGAAAACGTCAGATTTACCGCTGTAACGTTCTTGAGGTAGAAGAAGCTATGGCTCTACTTGAAATCGAAAGTGAGTCTGGCACCTACATTAAAGAACTTGTTACCGGAGATGATGGAAAAACCCAACCAAATATTAGTGCGTTGATGGAAACTGCGTGTTCAGTTGATACATTAGATGTAAAACAAGTTAAGGGGGAATAACCACATGGTAAAACGCTCAAAAGGATTAAGAAGTAAAAGTCGACACATATTAAGAAAAAAACCGAGATATCGAGGATTTTCATCCATAACCCGATCGTTACAACAGTTTAACGATGGGGAAAAAGTAAACATTGTGATAGATCCTTCCATACATCGTGGAATGCCGCATGTTAGATTTCAGGGATATACCGGCACCGTTCTTGGAAGACAGGGAAACTCGTATCGTGTGCAAATTCGCGTGGGTAAAAAAATCAAAACATTAGTTGTTCGTCCGGAGCATATTCGGAGAGGATAAATAATGCCAGATTCTGAGGATAATGTTTCATATGTTTCACTTGCTGAAGTAAAGAATTTATTGCGGAAAGTGGAGAAGGAACGTGAAACATTACTTTATGAGCAACGAATTGCATTTGAACATGCACAAAAATTTGCAAAGTTGCCTGCGAATAAAACAGCAGAGTTAATCAAGAAATTAATGGAATTAGAGAAAGTTAAAGAGATTCATGCCTATAAAATCGCTGATTTACTTCCAACGACGAAAGAAAAGGTTCAATCTATTTTTGCTAAGGAAAGAATAAATTTAACTGATAAAGACATTCAAGAAATCCTTGATCTTGTAAATGAGTTTTATATTGAATAACTAGGGAGGAAACTACCGTGGAGGAGTATGTATATGTTCTGGATTATTTGCCAGAAGGAAGAGCAGATGTTTCATCACATCATCGATACCCCGTAGTCTATGGGTTAGGTGATAATCAATTCACTCTTTTGGAACTTGTACCAAAAAATAATGTTACTCTTTCCATCGGTGATCGTATTTATGTTGGTAAGAATCCAAAGAAACGAGAAAAAATAAAAAAGATCAAAGGTCGTATTCCCTTTGATGATCTTACTTCAACGGCACATGGAGAATTACCTTACGTTCTTATTGATGTGGTTAAGCAAAAAGAAAATTATTTTATTCAATTCTTTAACAATGCTCCTGCGATTTCAACTCGATTTCATGTCTTAGAATTACTTCCAGGTCTTGGAAAGAAGATGATGCATGATATCCTTACTGAACGCCGTAAACAAAAATTCACTGGTTTTAAGGACATGGTTGACCGCATTGATTTTTTACGAGACCCTGCAAAACTAGTTGCAAAGCGTATTGAATTAGAATTAAGTGATCCAAATCAAAAATACCGATTGTTCACTCGTCCACCAGCAAATCAAAATAAACGATAAGATTCATCATTGTTTTCTATGAGAAAGACTAAACTTGGTCAACATTTTCTCATTGATCCATCTATCATTGAATTGGAACTTTCTATTGCTGAATTAACAAAAGAAGATATTGTGTTAGAGATTGGTCCAGGTAAAGGAATTCTTACTCATCAATTAGCAAAAAAAGTAAAACAAGTAATCGCTGTTGAACTAGATCCTTCATTATACAATTTTTTAAGTCAACAGATCTCTGAAAATGTTTTACTTATCAATCAAGATATTATGAAGGTATCATTGGCTGATATTCCATCGTTTACAAAGGTGGTTGCTAATCTTCCTTATCAGATCTCTTCTCCAGTGACGTTTAAGTTACTTGAAAATCGTTTTCAAAAAGCAGTGTTGATCTATCAGAAGGAATTTGCGGATCGAATGATTGCACAGTCCGGATCAAAAGATTATTCTCGGTTAAGTGTTGGTATTGCATATAAAGCAGATTGTAAAATTCATAAAGACATACCATCATCAGCATTTTCACCTCCTCCGAAAGTAACGTCTTCTTTAGTTGAACTTATTCCATTTAAAACGCCTCCATTTCATGTAATTGATGAATCCTTCTTTTTTGAAGTCACCAAACAATTATTCACTCATCGAAGAAAACAAATTAAAACGATTTTAAAACATTCAAAAACATTACCGTATTCTGAGGATCTTAAGTATAAAACGAAACGAGTTGAGCAATTATCCCCTCAAGAAATTGGGCATCTTTCAAATCAGTTATATCAGTTGAAGCAATCAACATAATCATTTTTCCGTTCTTTGTTTTTTAATAAATTTTATGTAATCCTTATTTTATCATGGAATCAAATCTAATGTAAAAAACGGCATTGTTTTTCACTGTTTTCCAGCCGGTGCAGCCAGGAAAAAGTGACATCTCAACAGGAGAAATTAAAAATGAATACTTTGAGATCACTTTGGCATGCATATGGAAAGCAATCGATTATTTTGTTGATACTGGTGATTGTTTTTTTATTATCTCTTGATTTTTGGAATTGGCATGAATCTTTGATGAGTTGGTTCGGATTTTCGTTATGGATCTGGTATGAGGTATTGCTTACGCTTCTTCTTATACCAATTTATCTGTTAGTGATCAACTGGTTATGGAGGGAAACAAAAGAATGATTGTTGTTTTTCTAAGTATTCTTTTATTCTTTTCTATTTTATTGTTCGTTGGTTTCGTTGCAAAGAAAAAATCTATTGATACTGCTGAAGATTATTTTGTGGCCGGTCGAAGTTTCGGTGCAATTGTTCTCTTTTTTTCATTAGTGGCAACTAATTTTTCTGCGTTTACTTTTCTAGGATTTGCTGGAAAATCATATACTAGTGGCTTTGGACAGTATGGAATTATGGCATTTGGTACTGGCTTTATGGCGATTTCTTTTTATCTAATTGGTCGAAAAGTATGGCATTTGGGAAAAACAAATGGATATATTACCCCTGCTGAACTTGTTGGAAACCAAATGAATTCAACAGTACTAAAATATGTGTTCATGATTGTTCTCATCGTCTTTACTATTCCTTATTTAGCAACTCAAGCAATTGGAGCTGGCATGTTGATCATGCAATTAACTGAATCGATGATTTCCTGGCAGATGGGAGCTGTCATTACCATGTTTGTGCTTATGGTGTACACGTTTTTTGGTGGCATGCGTGGATCAGGATGGACAGATGTGGTTCAGGGCGTATTAATGATTTTTGCATTAATCCTTTCTTTTATTTTTGTTGCACAAGGATTAGGCGGAATTCAAGCAGCTAATGCTGCATCATTTCAACAATCCGAAGCGTTATTCTCTCGGCCGGGTCTTGATGGATATTTTACCATGCAAATTTGGTTTTCATTTATGATTTTATGGTTATTTGCTGATCCCATGTTCCCACAGTTATTCTCTCGTTTTTATGCAGCAAAAAATGAAAAAGCATTAAAATGGACGATGCTAGCCTATCCAGCTGTTGTTGCTATTGTATTTTTTATCCCCGTTGTCATTGGGGTATGGGCTCATGGTGCGCTTGTTGAGATTGCACCATCTGAAATTGATATGGTCCTTCCTACCATGGTTCGCTTATTTGCTCCAGAAGGAGTATATTTATTTGTGATGATTGGAGCTCTAGCTGCATTAATGTCAACTGCGGATTCACAATTGCTTTCTTTAGCAACCATGTTTTCACATGATCTTCCATTTAAAAAGAAAAAGAATGTGGTTAAACGAGGAAGAGTATTCATTTTCATCTTGGTCTTTAGTGCGATTTTATTTATTTTACTTGGCTATGATCCTTCAGTTGGTATCATGGGAACATTAGTGAAAGGAACGTTTTCAGGATTAGCGGTATTATTTCCAACTGTTTTTGCCGTGTTATATTGGAAGAAAACAACCGCCATGGCTTGTATTAGTAGTATCGTCATTGGTGAAATCAGTATTTTTCTATTTCAATTTAAAATCATTGATTCTTTGGGTTTTCTTCCAGCGATATGGGCTATTTTACTTGCAACTGTAATTATTATTGCAGGTAGTTTCATTGAACGGAAATTGAGGAATGATATAAAAATCAACGAGGTTTTTTAACGATTGCATAGTAGTTGTCAACTTCTTTTTTTGAAGTAATGTGTAGATCTTTGAGAGACTGAATACTAAAATCAGCTGCTTCTAACTCTTGTTTGAATTCGCTTTTCTGATACAAATGGTAAAATCGTGGAATGTTTAACTTGTGTTGACGCCAATAAATAATAATATCTCCAGGTTCACCTGTTTGTTGGTGCTTCAGTTTATCTTTGAATCGGCTTTGATCTTGGCTCCAAACACTTATTAGTGCTTTACCCCTAGGTTTTAGCACTCTGTAGAGTTCTATTAATGATTGTATTCTATTCTTTTTTCCTTTTATGTTGTGTAACGCAGCAATATAAATGATATGATCAAAAACATTTGATTTGAATGGAAGATGAACAAGGTCTCCTTGTACTAATAGAATGTTTGTGATGTAATGATGGTTAAGCATTTTTTGAGTGATTTGTAATAAATTATTGCTAATGTCTAAACCTATCGCATGTTTTGCCCGTTGGGCAAGGGGAATAAGATGTCTTCCATTCCCACATCCTAAATCCGCACAAACCGTATCATCTGAAATTGATTTGATAAACTCTAAACAAAAATCCCATGTTTTATTACGAGTATGATCAAAACTTTTGGCAATCGTGTTCCAGGTATGAAGTGAATCAGTTAATCGAGGATCAGCCATATTATATCTTGCTCCATACTTTTTATGGTCTAGATTGCTTTTTTTCTATATAGATCTGAAATTTTACATACAAGATTTTTTATATGTGTACATACAATTTTAATATAGGTATGTATCTTTCAAAACGAGCTATTATCTTTCTTGCTCTTATTGTATTTGTGGTAACAATCTCTGTTACCTTTGGGGTAATGTGGATGATCAATCATCCTGATCCTTCTACGGTTGATTCAGATAACGATGGAGTTATGGATGATGCAGACAGTTTTCCAAATGATCCATACGAACAAAATGATAGTGATGGAGATGGTGTAGGTGATAATGAGGATAAATTTCCAAATGATCCTGTAGCAAGCCTAGATAGTGATGATGATGGATATCCTGATCGATGGAATCCAGGAAAATCACAAGCGGATAGCACCTCTCAACCACCATTGGAATTAGATGATTTTCCTTATGATCCAACAGAATGGAAAGATAGTGATGGTGACGGTATTGGAGATAATAAAGATGTGTTTCCAGATGATCCTAGTGAATCACGAGATGATGACCAGGATGGAGTGGGAAACAATGCAGATCATAATCCATTCGTAGATTTATCCGTATCGTTTTCGCTTGATTCAGTTACATTAAAAAAACATGTTGATATTCTTCCCTGGGCTCAAGTTTACTTTAGGATTTTTATTGATGGAAAGGAACAGGCAACCTGGGATAATAATGGTAGTTATTATTATATTTTTAAAAATCGTCCAAAACAAATAGGGCAATCAATCTTTTATGATATTCCTGAAACAGGCGAAAAGAATTACACCGAAATAACCGTTCAAGTGTATGATCATGATTTTTTGAAAAATGATGCTGAGATTGATGTTAATCAAGATTCAAATTTAAAAAGTGTTCAACTTCGTATTCATCATAAATCAAACACCGTTTCACCGTCTTCTTCCATTGTGGGAGTTGATGCAACAGTGGATTATACAATAACTCTTGCTGATGAAATAGAGCCTCCGGATGATAACATTGAAAAAGAATACCGTTGGATGTTTGATGGATCATTTCATACTATTAATCTTAGTATTCCCTTTAATAAATATGAATGGGCAGTGCAATCAACGGTGAATAGAAGCCCTCAAAATAGAGGATCTCGGTTCATGGCTAATTTTGTGACCGTTGATGATTCAGTCATCATTTCATTAGCTGATCAACTTACAAGTTTAGCAAAAGATCATGACTATAATGCATCTGAAACCGTGAATTTTGTGATGAGTTTCGTGCAACAAAATATTCATTATTGGGAGGATAGTGAAAGCAAGGATCAAAAAGAATATTGGCGGTATCCTATTGAAACGTTAGTTGATGAACAAGGTGACTGTGAAGATACATCAGTTCTTTTTGCAGCTATCATTGAAAATATGAATTCGTATGAAGCAGTATTATTGTTTTATATCATTGATGATGAAACCGGTCATTTAGCATCTGGCGTATCTGGATTTAATATGGATGGGTTTAGTATATCTTTTGAAGGAAATGACTATTATTATGTCGAAACAACATCTACTGGTTTTAAAGCTGGTGAAAAGCCTAAGGATATCCCAGATGAACCTGAAAAGATCATTCCAATTGATTAAAAAAGAAAAAAATACGTTGAATGAGTAATATTTTTTCACTCAACATAAATGGCAGGTCTTCGTGGTTCAGCGAATCGAGCTTTTTGTTGAGGATCATCAATTGAAGCATCATCTGCTGCATATAATTCTAAGGAACAGTTAAATGTTGATTCAAAAAACGATTGAGCCTCTTTTAAATACTGGTTTTCATCAATATCTGTGGTGTAATACGAAATATCTTTATCACTTAATTTTTTGATTTCACCAATTAATTTTCCTGCGTATTTTGAAACTTGTTTCGCTTGCTTTTTCAATTCAGGATCTGCCATTATAGTCTTCATTAATTTACCCATGTTCAGTGATCCTTCTTCTTTGGAAAGATCAATTGCTTTAGAAAGAACCATGTGTTTCCATTCTGGTGCAGTATACACAATGATGCGTTTTGGTGTGATTTTTGTGACATTAAGGATTTCTTGGATATCAGTGACAAGATTGGCAACAAGTTTTTCTCCAGCAATATGCGTTGTTGATTGTGTTAACTTATTTTTAGCAGGAAGTATCGAAGTAGAAACTAATGAATCATGAGTATTGTTCCATAGTTCTTCAGAAAGATGAGGAGTTATCGGAGTCATGAGTTGTAACCAAGCATTAACACAAGTGGTAATCGTTTCTTTATTTCCACCGCCACGTTTAAGATACCAATTGATATCTTGTGGGATTTCATAAAAAATGGAATTAGCAGCTATTCGTAAGTCAAAATTGTTATAGGCATCGGTAACTTGAGAAATATATTGAGCGGTTTTACTTTCTAGCCAGATGTCCAGTTGTTCTTCACTTGCTTCATCAATTTCTAGGAGTTGATTTATGAATTTGTAAATATTTGCTATCTTATTTTTGTATTTTGTAACGGTTTCAGTATCCCATTCGATATCAACAAAGGGTGATCCCACATGAGTATAGTATAATCTCATCGCATCGATTCCATAAAGTTCAGCTGCTTCAGCAACATGTTCAGCACCGCCTTTTGATTTACTGATCTTTTCTTTTCCTTTTTGGGTGACCCACCAATGAACAAAGATACCTTGAGGACATTTTTCTGGTGGCATGATAGCAACATGATTCATGATGAACACAGGAAAATGAACGGTTTTATGTTCCTTTCCACCAAGATTAATATCAACAGGATACCAGTATTCACAATCTGATCTGATCTCTTTCCAAGTATCATTTTTTGCTTCGCCATTACCAAAGAATACATAATCAAAAAAGTCCGTTGTCATTTCTTCAACAGTGATCTTGTTTTCATTAACGTATTTTGATAGCAAATAATAGGCTGGATACAGTGTTGAATCAGAAATTGGTTCGATAATCCAACCTTTTTTAAAGGGAAATTCAGTGCCAAGCCATGATCCTTTTCGAATGCATGCTCGATCATCAAACCAATCAAGGATACCCGGGAGTTCTTCTTTGTATTTTTCTGGGAATATATGCATTGAGGAAACATGTTTTTTTGATTCCTCAGTTAATTCTTGATTGCTATATTGAACGAACCATTGATCAGGTATTTTTTTGATAACGACCTGTTCACCACATCTGCAGATCACGTCTTCTGAGAACTCGCGAAGTTGAACAGCAAGATTCGTATCGATAAGTTTGTTTTTAACCGTGTCTTTAATTTCAGCGATTTTAATACCTGCATACTCTTGACATTTTTCATTAAGGCTGCCGGTGTGAAATTCTTTTTTGTACACAAGATCAGTTGCTTCTTCAAGTTTTTCTGTTTCTTTTTGAGAAATGATCTGTAATTGGTCACAAACTGTTTTTGCAGGATTTTCCCCAAGATCTTTCACATCAATAATAGTAATTGGTTCAATTGGTTCTCCTGTTTCTTTAAGAGCGATATAATCATAAGGTGCATGAGCAGGCACACTCATCACTACGCCAGTTGCCACATCTGGATCAGCAAAAGGACCAGAAAGAACGGGTACTTTTCTATTAATAAGAGGAATAGTTACTTCTTTGTGAATAAGTGATTTTCCTGGTACTTCCCCATTGAGGTCTTTAACTTGATCATGTTGATAGCTTAATTTTTCAAAGGCAGATTCAGATACGATCCATGTTTCATCATTCATTTGGATTTTTTTGTAGGTTACTTCAGGGTTGATCCACATGTTTGTAACACCAAAAATGGTTTCAGGCCGAAGTGTAGCTGCAGGAAGGATAGTTCCATCAGCGAGTTTGAATTTGATCACTGTAAATTCCATGATTTCTGCGTTGCCACCCTGAGAAATATCAGTTTCAGATTTATCAACCGCTACTGGGCCACATTTTGGACAAAATGGAGCAAAATGAGGTTTTTGAATCAGTAAATTTTTTTCATAGAGTTTTTGAAATTGCCATTTGATGAATTGTTTATATCCAGGTGAAATGGTGCTCATGATTCTTGAATAATCGATAAGGAAACCAAATTTTTTCCAATAATCTTGAACATAAACATCTGAAAAATAAGAAACCACATGTTGCGGGTCAGTTAACTTAGATATGCAGGTTTCATCGCAACCGTATTCTTTAAGCATTGAAATGGTAGTTGGGTCTTTTCGTTCTACTTTCTTTGCAAAACCGATAGAGGGAATACCAGAAGCATGAAATCCTGCGGGAAATAACACATCATACCCTTGCATGCGTTTTGCTCTTGCGATGATATCACAATAGGTGAATCCTCTCATATGTCCAACGTGTAAATATCCTGAAACACCGGGATAGGCAAAATGAATGAAGAATTTTTTATCTGTTTTTTTCTGGGCTTCATATATTTTTTCAGTGTACCATTCTTGTTGCCATTTGGATTCAATGTTTACGTAATCATAGGTTTGAGCATTCATATGTCAAATCGGTGTTGAGATTGAAGATGGTTTATATAATGGTTTTTCTTCAAGCAAATGATTTTCTTTCAAAATGTTTATTTTTTCTAATAAAATAAATAAAAAAATTTATATTTATTCCTTTGATATTGTTTTGTTATGATGGTGTAGGAAATGAATTGGGGAGGCAACATTCGTTTAAAAAAAGGGAGATCTCACTCCTTTACTCATGATACGACTGCGGTTTCAGAAACGTTTACCATACTTCCAGCGCTTTCAATGGTTTTGATTGGGTTTACAATTTTTAGTATGATTATTGCCGCTGCTTATACTTCATTTGAAACAAAAGATAATTATACGGATATGTTTGAACAAAGTAATAATATCTTAGAAAAAATCTCTTCTCCGAATGCTTGTTTTACAACAGATGGAAACAGTATCGATTATTCCCTTTTTTCTTCTGAACAAGCCAATGAATATATTTCATTGTTACAATCTGAGTTTAGTCCATATCACTTGTCTTTTTCTGTCAAATTATCATTTGCAGATGAAATTAGTTGGTTACCTACATCCAATAGTATGGATCAAATAACTGGGAATCGGTATGCAAGTTCAAAACAAGTATCTGTACGTATGAATGAAGTAAAAACTGTTCCTGGTATTTTAACAGTATTTTTGTTTGATACAGCATCTTGAATTTTTTTTAGGAGGATACAAAGTGAAAAAATCAAATTTTATGGAAAATAAAAATGCAGTATCCATTGTTCAGGATACCCTTCTTTTCTTAGTATTCATTTCGATTTCAGCAATGATTCTTTCTCCAGCAATTATTCAAATTAATACTGATGCTATTGTGATAGATAAATCAAATGATCTTAATGTTCAAGAGGTATTACATACGCTTTTGAGTAGTACCGTAGATCAGTATAGTTATCGAACTGCAGCATCATATATTGATAGCGTTGCTTGTGTCGTTGGAATAAACACAACTCAACCCAAGGGATTATACCAAACGATCACTGATCATTTTTTAGGAAAGCAACAATATCATAAATCGATATCACAACTCATCCCAGAACAATTAACCACCCAATATCAAATTAAAATAAATAAATCATCAATCTCATGTAATCCATTTTTTGGAAATGCTAACCAAAAATTAACGACCGTAATTAAAACTAGATTAGATCAAATCTTACCCCGAAGAACTCATTATAATTTTACTGCGTACTGGCAACCAATTCATGAGGTTTCATTTGGTGGGAAAATCTCAGTTGGTGAACATATCCCTCCGACTACATGTTATTCAGCTCATCAAACACTTTCTCTTCCCATCCTCCCACGTATCAAAATTGGTAATCAATCAATATTTTTTTCATCATATCATATAAAAAGTATGATTAACGATTCAACATTTGTTCTTCCTCAAATCCAAAATATTTCAAATCTTCAAAATTCTTCAATGCACCTATCTGATAGCAATCGTTCCCTTTATTTAAATCAAAATATTTCTTCATTGCTTTATGATATTCTGATTACTGGATGCCAAGATAATACTAGTAATCTCATAATCCCTAGTGCTCTTGACCTCATTTTATCATATATATTTAATGCAGATTCATTTTCATTGACAACAAACGATTTACCGCACTCATCTGAAAACTATCTTGATTCGTTAAATTCAATTTTTAATATGTGTCAACAGCCAAGTCAACAGGATATCCCCACTGATTTAACCTCATCAATCTTTTCATCATTCGGATCAAGTATAAACTCTCTTGTTCAACCAATGCTATTAAACACATTATCTGATTTTATTGATCTTGTTAAATCATATATTATAGATTTAATTCATCCAATTATTTCGTTAATAAGTTCTCAAATAGTCCCCTTGTTTTTATCAACTCAAAAACCAATTCTTAGTTTGATTGAAGATCTCATCGATACCATGTTTTCACATCTTTCTTTGTCAACTGCTCAGGTTTCATTAACCGTTTGGAGAGGATAGCAAAATGATACCTATTAGTTTTTTAAATAATGATCAAGCACGAATTAGTTTTGCAGTCATTGGCATTTTTTTAATTCTAGGAAGTAGTGCAACATCAGTATATGTTTCATATTACGACCAACAACGAAATAATACTAATCTGTTAACTTCTGATCAACAACACATTGAAACCCTTCTTTCTTCTGTACGTATTGATTTATCTCAAATTATTAATCAAGCAGGAGTTGATGCATCACAATACATTTCATCACATCCAGTTATTAATCCAGGATCAGATTTTGATTCAGCGATAGCATGTAATCAGTTTAGATTAAAAAATAAGATTTCATCTGCCCTCATGGATTACCTTTATTGCAATTATGAATCCAAAGAATTCACACATACTGATTATGTTATCACTGCTGATTTTTCAAAAATGCCTGGAAATCATATCCCCTTTGATCATATGACCATCACACCAATAGAAATGAATCTAAAACGATCAGTCAGCATTCCTTTTTTTGGTCCTGAATTAGAACAAAACCTACCAGTTTATTATCAAATACGTGTTGATATTCCAATTAAAATTCATCATCAAACATCGGATCATAGGCTTCAAACCATTACAAGATCCCTTTCGATATCAACACTTTTAACCTCTCGATATTTAGGATTACAGGAATTAGTATCCTCTTTTAATCAATCCTTACAGAATTTCGGTCCTTTCTGGAAAACGATTACGTTACTAACAAATATTTATTCAATGGCTCGAGGGTATCGTCATTATCAAACAGGCTCTCCACAAAATGTTGTTGATAACCACCATTTGGAATTGATTACGAATTTAGCATTTTTATTCGAAGAAGCATTATTTTTTGGTGGAATTGATCCTTCATTGTTAATCGAATCTTTAAAACAAACAAAATCCTTGTTTTCTGGTGAATCAATAACTAATCTATCCAGTGTTAATTCTTTTACGAGTCCACAATGGGATGTTTCCTTTAATGATTTAAAACAACCATTCGCCCAAGATTCTTCATCAGATGCATCTACGCCATCACCTCAAATAATAAATATTTCAGACGTTGCATCATCAATTCTTTGGGAGCAAACATCGATTATGTTAGAATTTACTAATGATGACGGCCAAAAACAACAGGTTACCTATCAACTGGACAGTGATCAATCTTTAAAAGACATTATTCAAGAGTATAATGATAATGGATGGATTTTAGCTGATTCCTCTTCAGAATCATTAGTTCAGAACGTGACAACAATTCAAAAGATAACATCCATTGCTGAATCAGTATATGCCGCATCGTTTTCTACAATGGTAACTCGAGACGGTCCACGTATTATAACACAAGGATCTCATGAAGGATTTCCAATTGATAATGGATCAAGTCCTTGGCAGGTGTCTAGTGTTCAGCTTGTTTCTCAACAATCAATTCCAGCAAAAGGAACTATTCAACTTGGATCTACTATGTTTGAGGAAGTATACACTGTTGTATGGAAAAGATCACATCAGTGGAGTAATAAAACAATTGATATTGTTGAAAATGAAACGGTGGTTACCTGGGATCATCTTGAGGTTACAGATGAAATGATAGAACAAAATGTTACGTTTTCCATTCACCTCGTTGATTATGGCAATACCTATCAAATTGATGGTGAAATAAAAGATGTCTTTTATGAAAACAGTAGTTTTATGGATACTAATCTAAAAACTACTATTGAATCATATATTTCTTCTGCGTATGAACCACATAAACAAGAATTGTTCACAAAAGATGCTGGCAAATATTATGAGGTAAGCATTGCTGAAACCGTTCCATCGTGGGTAATTCCTGATGCTTTTGATACACTCATCCAACTGTATCAACAAATATCTAATATAACTGTAGATGAAGACATCAATCCAATGAATTATCCTCATCCTCAACAATTAGTGTCCCTAGCATTTCAGGATATTATTCAAAAGTTTGAAGCAAATATGACTCACTATGAAAACAAACAGGAATATTTTGATCAAAACAAGTTTTCTTGTACAGGTTATAAAGCAATGTATGCTATCCGGTGTTGGTATGTTTCAATACTTCATCAAATCTTGCTAGATTTATCGAATCAATTACTAGATGATGTTAACAGTGAAATAGATGATGCATTGGATGACGTTGATGGGGTTGATAAGACCATGTTTGATGAAACCATGAATGAAAATATAGTTTCATCCTTACAAAGACAATTATCCATTCCTTTTAGTGTACCAATGCAGCTAAGCAAAGAAGAACGTGGGAGTGTTATTTGGAATGAAAGCTTACTTCTATCAATAGATCATCAACCAGACTATCCATCATGTTTTACAAAAGAATCAGTTAATGGAAAGGAAGAATATTTTTTAGGCATTAAAAATACGTGTTTGTTAGGGCCATCAGGTTTACCAATTCTTCCGATTACTCCAACAACTCCATGGGTGGTATCATTAAACACTTGGCTTATTCAAATAAGAGGTGCTTTTTCAACGTTTTCAGTGAGTGATATGAATGATGAAACAGTGTTTCATCCATTGTTCTGCTATGAACCTCTTGAGTTTACTCGTAGAAATGAAGTAGTAAGAGCAAATGATGGATCGATTCTTGGATGGAACACTCGATTAAGTTATGGGGTTGACACCGTGAGTTGTTCTCTTGTTCCTTCATGGGGATGTATGGTTGGAGACACTGATGGAATCCTGGTTGAACATCATGGAAGAGAGGTTTAGCAGAGGATACCATGAAACATACTATTAATTTAAGGAACAGATTTTTTTCTTTTATTTCATTAATTATGCTTCTTATTTTTTTCTGCTCGATTCAATTCCCGTTATCCAATGCCCAATCAGTACCGTGTGAATTTGGTGAAATGGATGCATGGATAAAATTGGATAATGAAACTTGGTTGAATACTACTCTTTCAAATTTATCATTAAAAAGTGGTCAAATATTTTTTGTTAAAGTACAGATGCAATCGTATCTAAATGATACCTGGCTTGCATTGTATTTATTTGAACCTGGAACTAGTATGTTTTCAGAAGAAACATTTACGGTTCTCAAAGGTCCCTGCGCGCTTAATGATGGTTTTGATCTTGGGAAAACGAATGCGTTTGAAGAAAAAATTGTTATTTGGAAGTTGAAAGTAAAAGAGAATCCAGTATGGATGAATGGGACCACTCCCTTGTCTATCACTGGTTTTTTTCAACAGCAAAAACAAGACCAGTGGGAAACACGAGATATTTCGTTTTCAATTGCATTAATTCACATATTAGATAATGAGGCAAATAGTACTGATCTGTCTATGATAAAACAAGATAATGAAGAAACATCATCTTTTCCTGTGAATTTATTGATAGCTTTGCCTATCAGCTGTTTGTTACTTTTAATGTATGGAGTGTATCAGAAAAAATAGTTTTCTTTTATTCTTTAGGTGATACTTTCATATCTAGTTTTTTGTTCCAAGGTGGAGAAACAATACAATAAAAGCAAAGACGTGTTTTCCCAGTATTATGAATGTTTTGTTGCGTGTTAGGTGGAACAACGATGATGGCTCCCTTCGTCACTTTTTCTTTTTTAGATCCAACTGTAATAATACCTGTTCCAGCGGTGATAATATAGGTTTCTGTCGCATTGGATAGTTCGTGAAGCAAGGATTGTTTTCCAGGATCTAATTGAGCATGTGATAGACTATAGGGGACTTGAGGATCATTTTTTCTATGAACGGGATGAATGATTTCTGAAAGGAGAGTGTCATCAACTGCAGTATTGTATTTCACGGTGGATAGATGTTTATGAAACATATTCATTCATCAAAAAAATGAAAGAAGAGTATTTAGAAGTTTGTTATATCATGCAGTTGACTTATTATTAATGATTTCACGTAATGGGATATAAGCGAGAAGTAATGCAATAAAGATCCAGATGATAAGACCTGGCCACCATGGAGCGTAAGTAAAAACAGTTAGATTAATGCCTAGGACAACAAGAACAGCGATGATTACTCCCATAAGTGCTTCTCCAGCGACTAGTCCAGCAGTGAATAATAATCCGGTGCGTACTGTTTTTTCTTGAGGAGTCACATTTTTTTGTTTAATCGCTAGTTCCCAATCACTTATTTCTTCTTCAGATTCAGTTCCAAATCGTTTCTGTAAGAATTTATCAGTATAATGACGAATCACTCCTCCAGCAAAGATGGGAACGGATAAAGTGAATGGTAAGTAAATGCCGATAGCAACTGGTAACACGGGAAGATCAATTAATATGAGAACAAGCGCAAGTACCATACCTGCGATGACATACGGCCATAACATTTCTCCACCAAGTACTCCTTGCACGATTCCTTTCATCAGGAATGCTTGCGGGGCGGGAAGTTGTCTGCTTCCAATGGTGAATGCTTCATGAAGCACGCCAATGACAATTCCAATCGTTCCGCTGATTGCCATCACACCAAGGGTCATCATGATTTGTAGTTTTTTTGGTGTGGCTCCAAGCATTTGTCCACAAGCCATTGATTGCAGTAAATCTCCAGATATTGATCCACCGATACAAATAACAGCTGAAATAAAAACAACGATAGCCATCCCTTCTGGTCCAGTTACACCTAGAAGAAGCATAATAACACTGACAATAAGAAGAACGGCAACGGTCACTCCGGATATTGGACAGTTCGATGAACCAACAAGTCCAGTGAGATATCCAGCTAGGGCACTAGCAAGAAAAGCAAACCCGATAGTGATAACTGCCATAAGAAGTGAAATACCAATTAAGTTTGAAAGCCAGACGTAAAGGAGAAAAATTGGAATAGTTAACAGAATGATAAAAGTGAAAACTAGTTTATATTTGAGATCTTGTTCTGTTCGTTTCTTTGAGGCTGCTTGACCACCTTTTAATCCCATGATCGCTTCTTTTACACTATCTACAAGATTGTTTCGTATGGTCCAAATCGCCCATAAACCTCCGACTAACATTGCACCAACGCCAATGTAGCGGATTTGAGATCCCCATATTTCAAAAAATCCCCAAATATTAATGCCAATGGATAAATCGCCTTGACCCACGGATAATGCATTTGATATGGTTTCTGCAGTTATCGGTGTTGGTAATCCAGTAGCAAGAGCAATCAGTGGAGCTATGATTACCCAACCGATGAGCCCTCCAACTAGAACGTATGAAGCGATTTTCGGCCCAATGATCCATCCTACTCCAAGTAATGCTGGTGATGTGGTAACCCCACCATAAAGCCAGGCATCATTTGTTTCTTGTCCTATACTGAATTTTCCAATTGACATGATATGTTCAATGGTTCCTCGAAAAATGTTGAGGGATAACTCTCCAAATTTGTATAATGCTGCTATGAATCCTCCGACTAATAACCAGATGCCACTAACATTTTGTTTCCCTTGTTCAGCTGTTTCACCACCGACCGTAGTAGTTAGCACTGCTGCAACTGCCACTCCTTCAGGAAATGGAAGTTTAGTTTTCACGACTAGTGCTCGACGTAATGGAACCATCCATAACACACCAAGAAGTCCACCAAGAAGTGAGATAATGCTTGTTTCTAAGAGTTGGATTTCAGTCCATGCTCCAAGGAGAACGAGTGCGGGAATGGTAAAGATCACACCTGCTGCGATACATTCACCAGCAGCTGCACCCATAGTTGCTAGGTTTACTTCTAAAATAGTGCCTTTGAATGGTTTGAGTAATGCAAGAGCCATAACTGCTCCGGGAATTATTGCTGAAACAGTCATACCTGCATAGAGTCCAAGATAAGCGTTTGCTGCTCCTAAAATGATTGCAAGAACCAACCCAACGAGTATTGCTTTAAGGGTGAGTTCTGGAATTTCTCGATTTGGTGGAATAAATGAAGGAAAGTTTTCTCTATCGGTCATAACTCTAGTATTAGATATCTACTGCAAACTATTTTAATGTGATGATAAAATAAAAGTATTAATTATGTATTCTATTGATGTGAATGTGGATAACGAATTTATTCGAATAAATGAAAATCATTAAATAACGATTCATTGTTTGGGGAGTAAAACGTGTGGGGAGAGGCATAAAAGTTATGCTTTTAAAAACAGATGAAAACCTAGGAAAATTCGGAAAACTTGAATTGGTTGACAAAGAAATCTACTTTATCGCGTTTAATCGACGAGATAACTAAATCTTAAACTACTAAAACGACAATTCTTTCGACCAACTCAATTTCATCCTTCTTTTTTTACATTCTTTTTTAATCTATAAAAACGAGGAAAATAAATTCTGAATCCACTCAAATACACCTAATGAATTCAAGAGATCAACACCAAAAAGAATACCAAAGAAGGCGATAAGAATAAATAATATTTTCACAGCGAATTTTAAGATCTTCCAGGCGATATACACTACGATAATGCCACCAATAAAAACAGCCCATAAGGGTAAGTTAAATCCAAATAGCATCATTTTAACCGATACACCAATCCTATCTATCAATTTTCTTAGTTATAATGATTGTGTTTTATTATGACATGAAAACTGAGTGTGCGGCCAACAAAACTTACTAAAAACATGTTTTCATTTCCACTGTTGTGTTTATCTCTCATCCATTTATTAAAGAAAATGCTATAGAATTTCGAGAATTCCAAGTAAATATTGCAGCTTCAGCTGCAAGAAAGAACACGTTGATTGTTCTCCCAACGGGACTTGGAAAAACAGTGATTGCCTTATTAGTAATAGCTGGTAAAATAAAAAAGAATCCTAAACAAAAGATTTTATTTTTAGCACCAACAAAACCATTAGTTACTCAACATGCAGAGTTTCTTTCAACGTATTTAAAAATAAATGAAGATCAAATTACAGTGTTTACTGGTGAAGTAAAACCCGCAGATCGAGTAAAGTTATGGGATGAAAAACAAATTATTGTTTCCACGCCGCAAGTCGTTGAAAATGATTTGTTAAATCAACGAATCTCATTAAAAAATGTTTCTTTAATCATTTATGATGAGTCTCATCATGCCACTGGAAAATACGCGTATGTTTACATACATGAACGATATGAAAAAGATTGTGACCAACCCCATAGTATCGGAATGACTGCATCTCCTGGAAATAATCGAGAAAAAATCTTAGAGGTTTGTAAAAATCTTAATTTAACACATGTTGAAATCAGAAACAAATATGATGATGACGTCGCACCCTATGTTCATGAATTAGATATCTCTTGGAAAAAGGTAATCCCACCTCCAGAGTTTTCCTATGCTATTCAATTATTACGAAAAGTATTGTCTCCACGGTTGCAGATATTACGTAATGTTGGCGCGATAGAATCCGCATCTGTGTCTACGATTACAAAGACGAAATTATTGAATGCACAAAAAATGATTCAAGCAGAGATCAAACAGCGAATTAATCCTCCTAAAACATTGTTTACTGCAGCAGCGACGCAAAGTGAAGCGATGAAATTGTATTACATCATGGAATTATTACAAACACAAGGTGTAAAGGCTACACAGCAATTTATTCAGAGGCTTAGTAAAGAATCCAAGCAAAAAAATGCAACTCGCTCTTCACGAAACCTGATGAAAGATGACAAGTTTTTAGATGCTGCAGCTTATATTAACTCATTACAAATCGAACATCCAAAATTAAAGGAAGTCGCAAAAATAACACAGCATCAACTACAGAAAAATCCTAATGCTCGTATTATTGTGTTCACCCAATATCGAGATACAAGTAAAATGGTTTTTGAATATTTGAATGCTCTTACTGATGTAAGGCCTGCTCGTTTTATTGGTCAAGCAGGAAAACAAGATGATAAAGGACTTACACAAAAGCAACAAGAAAAAATCGTATCAGATTTTAGAAATGGATCATATAATGTGTTAATAGCCACTAGTGTAGCTGAGGAAGGATTAGATATTCCTTCGACTGATCTTGTAGTGTTTTATGAACCAATTCCTTCAGAAATAAGAAATATCCAACGGCGTGGCCGAACGGCTCGGAAAATGGCTGGTAAACTGATTATTCTATTGACAAAAGGAACTGTTGATGAAGGATATTATTGGGCAGCGAAACGTCGTGAGAAGAATATGAGATCTGATCTAGCATTACTTCGTTCTCAGTTACAACAGTCACTTGCTGAATCTGAAGATTTTTATACGGCATTAGATCGAAAACAAAATGAAGATGATCAGAAATCCAAAGGAAATCAAAAGAAATTGGATGAGTATCAAGCAAAACAAAAGAACAAACAAATCACTGTTGTAGTGGATCACCGGGAATATCGGTCGACGGTTGCAAGAAGATTAAACGATCAATCAATTAATCTAGTTTCTAAGCAACTTGATGTTGGAGATTACGTGGTTTCCTCTCGGATTGGTGTTGAACGTAAATTCGTTGATGATTTCTTGAATTCATTATTAAGCGGTCATTTATTTGCTCAATTGCAACGATTACGAGATGCGTATGCACGACCTGTGTTGATTTTAGAAGGAAAAGGATTGTTTACTAAAAGAAATATTAATCATCGTGCGATTTATGGAAGTTTGATTTCTATTGTCGTTGATTTTGGTATTCCTGTGCTTTCCACGGCAGATGCGCATGAAACAGCTGATTTGTTATTTGTAATGGCTAAAAGAGAACAGCGTCAAGAAAAAAAATCAGTAGCGTTACGTGGGGGTAAACCTTCATTTTCAGATTCTGAACGACAACGATTTATCGTTGAAGGATTACCAAATATTTCAAGTGTGATGGCAAAACGATTACTTTCTCATTTTGGTTCTATTCGCGCTATTGTGAATGCGTCTGAAAAAGACCTTCAAGAAGTAGCAGGTATTGGTAAACAAACTGCTCAATCGATTTATGAAATCCTCAATAAAGAGTATAAAGAAGATTAACAGATAAATGAAAAAAAGAGATGTGATATAGTATTTTTATTTTAAAAAAACAGGTTTCATTTATTTCTTTATTCTTTGACATACCATTTTTCTGTTTTGGAATCTATTTGTATTTAACTGAATTTCTAGATTATCTGCTTAGATCATTACTCGCTGTAATTGGTGCATTGTTAATAGATGGTGAACTATTGATTCTTAAATAGATCAATCATTGATGTGGTCCGTTTTCATACAATTATTAGTTTTTATATAAATTAACAATATAATATTATTTTTCTTTATGAAAATGATAGTTGATCACTCCCAAACGTTTTTATCCAGTGGTGTGTTACACTGGCAGCATTAATCTCCGGGTGATTATCCATGACTGATGAAATAATAGAACAAGTATGTGATGGATTAGATATGCTTAATGAAGATACGTCTGTCCCTCGAAACATTCGACGTGGTGCAGAACAGGTGAAAACCTTACTTCTTTCAGATGCTGATCCGTTAGATGTCCGCGTTGCTACGGCTACATCCAGATTAGACGAACTCGCTAATGATCCCAATATTCCGCTTCATGGTAGAACCCTTATTTGGAATATTATGAGTCGTTTAGAGGAGTTGGCATAATCTCACATTTAGAATTCTCATATTCATTGTGTTCTTTTCCGAACATTCTTTATAGGGTTAGTGATAATAATAGATGGTGTGAGAGGAATTAATGTATGATTAGAATTGGTCAAGCAGGTATCCCGCTTTCCTGCAAAGGTCGAACAAATAAAGATGGATTGGTGTATACCAAAGAAATCCTTGATTTAAATGCTATGGAAGTTCAATTTGTTCGAGGTTTATATGTCATGGATGATGAAGAAGCAGTCTTCATGAAGGAATATGCACAAGAAAACGATGTTGAATTGCATGTTCATGCACCGTATTATATTAATCTAGCGGGAGATGATGAAGTCAAGTTAAGCATTGAAAAAGCGATGAGTTCAGCCAGTCTTGCAAATAAAATGGGTGCAAAAACCGTGGTTATTCATCCAGGCTATTATGGAGAAAAAAGTCCACTTGAGACTTTAAAATTAATAGTGAAAAACACTAAGGCTCTTCAAGATTTAATGCTTGAGGAATCATTGAATGTCCGTCTTGGATTAGAGACCATGGGAAAACAGAAAGTGTTTGGAAGCTTAGATGAAATCATTAAGGTTTGTGAACAAGTCCCTGGAGTTCTCCCAGTGATTGATATTGGTCATATTCACGCTAGGGGAGATGGATGTTTGAAGAAACAAGAGGATTTCGAAGAAGTATTTGATAAACTTAGTGTGCTGGACCTTGATCATTATCTTATCCATGTGACGGGTGTGTTATACGAAAATGGTAATGAACAGTATCATCTTCCGGTGAAAAAAGGAGATATGCCTATTGGGCCATTGATTGATACCATCCTTGATCATGATTATAATGTTACGTTGGTTTCTGAATCGCCTTTACTTGAACATGATGCCGTGTATCTTCGGTTACAAGTTGAAAAAGCGATAATGAAGCGAACTGATGGTGAAGAAGCTGATTATCGGGATTTATCGGAGATCAGATGAAGGATTCACCCGTTTTTTCTCAATCAATTGATTATATCCAAGAAAAGATTCATGCTATTTTAAAACAGGTTTCAAATGAAGATATAACTAAGATCAAAGAACTGTTTTTTCAAGCAAATCATATTTTTGTCTATGGTGCTGGAAGATCTGGACTGGTTGCTAAAGCGTTTGCTATTCGTTTAGTTCATCTTGGTTTTCAAGCGTTTGTGATTGGTGAAACCATCACCGTTCCTGTTCAAAAAGGTGATTTAGTAGTGATTGTTTCAGGATCTGGAGAAACCATTCCTGCAGTGATGACCGCTGAAATCGCTGATGATCTTGGTGCAAACGTTGTTTCAATAACTGGAAAAAAGGATTCTGATATTGATAAGTTTGCAACGGTTACCTTGTTTATTTCAGCGAATTGTAATGAGGAAGCTCGAAAAGAATTTGCACCACTTGGTACCTTATTTGAAGCAAGTGTATGGATTCTTTTAGATGGTATTGTTGCTGATTTACTGAAAAGTAAACATGAAACTGAGGAAACCATGCGGAAACGTCATGCTACCTTAGAACAATAGCATGAAATCATATATTCTTTTGATTAAAGAATAAAAATAAAAAAAGAAGGATGTTAGTTGTTGGTAACATCGTTTTCGTTGATCATTATTTTATCAATTTTCGATAATGAATCAGTGAGTTCTGAAAGATCAGCTACTAAGAGTTCATCTTCTTCCTCATCATCATCGTCATCCATTAAACTAAATTGTTGATATTTTTTTCGAAGCATCTCATGAAGTCCTTTAGAAAAGATGTCTTCAGCAGATAATCCAAGTTTTTTCATAAGTTTTAGTGAATCTTTGGAAATAGAAATTACGATTTTCTTTTGTTCCGTCATATATTTGTCTCCAGATCCTTATATTTTTTTGTTGCCACAAATTAATACGAACAACTAGATTAAATACTTTTTCTTTACTCTCATCAGAAAGTAAGGATGATGAATGGTTCAGTATTGATTAGATAGAAACAGTAATTAGACACATCTTAGTTTATGGTGGTTGTGTTTGAAATACCTCGTGGAACAAGGGATTTTCCTCCCGAAGAAATGCATAAACGCCGTTACGTAGAATCATTATTTCGACGTGTGTTTGAATCCTATGGCTATCAAGAGATTCAAACTCCTACTTTTGAACAATTGGATTTGTTCACGGCCAAGTCTGGTGAAGCTGTTCTTGATGAAATTTATGAGTTTAAAGATAAAGGAGATCGTCATCTTGCTTTACGTCCGGAGTTAACTGCTCCGGTTATGCGTATGTATGTTGATCAACTTCAAATGAGACCTAAACCATTAAAATTATTCTATTTTGGTAATTGTTACCGTTATGATCGTCCTCAGAAAGGACGATATCGAGAGTTTTTACAAGCGGGTTGTGAACTCATTGGGACGGATAAACCAGAAGCAATCGCTGAATTGATCTCATTATCTATGGATATTCTTCATTCGATCGGGTTAACACAAATTGAATTAGAAATTGGTAATTTACAATTACTTTCCATGGTTTTTGATGAATTATCATTAGATAAGGATCAACAGGAATTATTACTGCCAAGTATTGACAAAGAAGAATTTGATGACGTTGAAGATATGTTATACCAGTGGGAGCTGGATAGTTCTAAAATTGTTAACTTTATGAAGTTGCTTCGTGAGAAAAACAGTGATTCCTTGTTTCAGTTACTTCCGGATAACGGTGAAGGCGTTGATGAGATTCATCGATTATTGCGTATCATCGAATTGTTAAAAAAGCATTTTTTTATTGAATCTGTTCAATTGAATATGGGTATTGTTCGTGGACTTGATTATTATACGGGAACGGTTTTTGAAGTAAAAGCGCCAGCACTTGGAGCTGAGAAACAAATCTGTGGAGGAGGCGAATATAATCTCATTGGTTTATTTGGTGGAAGAGAAATGCCCACTTCAGGTTTTGCGCTGGGTTTTGATCGCACCTTACTTGCTATGGAGGAAGAACAGATTTCGTTCCCAAGCCAATCCTTAGATTATTATATTGTTCCAATCACTGATGAAATGATACCATTTGCTCTTGAAATCACTAGTATTCTTCGTCGTCAGCATAATTACACATGTGATATTGATTTGCTTAGAAGAGGAATTGGAAAAGCCTTAAAATATGCTAATTCAAAAAACGCTTCGGTTGCCATTCTTATTGGTCCTGACGAATTAAAAGAGAATGTTCTTAGCTTAAGAAATATGAAAACTGGTGATCAAAAACAAGTTTCAATTGATGAATTCAAAGATCATCCAGAAACCATGTAAAAAGATACTCTCTTTTTCTGTTTAACATAGTGGTGTTACTTTATGGAAAAAAAGAAGAAAGATCCTCCAACCATTTTCATTATTGATACTTCTGCAATTTTAGGTGGAAAACCGCTCCCAGTTGATCAACAACCTTGTTGGACAGTGGAAGAAATCGCTGATGAGTTTTCATCCGGTGGATCATCATGGCGGATGTTTCAATATTTATTGGAAAAAGGATTAAGTCTTCATCGTCCTTCAAAAGAAGCAAAACAACAAGTTACTGAAATTATTTCTACGATGGGTGAAACCCAGCGGTTGTCAAAAGCAGATCAAGCAGTACTTGCATTAGCCATTGATGCTAAATCAAATAAACAAGAAAAAATAATTATTCTCACAGATGATTATAGCATACAAAACATTGCTTCAGTTCTCAACATTCAATTTCAATCATTGTCTCAAAAAGGGATTACAAAAACGTTTAAATGGATTCGCAGATGTCGAGGATGCGGACGAATTCTTTCTTCTGATGAAAAAATTTGTCCAATCTGCGGGTCAACAGCAAAATTTGTTGTCGATAAGCAATCAAAGAAAAATAAAAAATGAATTGTGATTCATGATGAACGCAAAAACAGCTCAGGATAAATTCACTGCATTCTTAAAAAGTGAAGATGAAACCATTTCTTTTCTTCGAGATATCGTTGTTGCCGTAGCCGTTGTATTAGTTATCTTAACTGCGTTGTGGGGTTATACCGGTCAATGGTTTGGTGCTCCCATGGTTGCCATTGAAAGTGGGAGCATGATGCATCTTGATGAACCCTTTGGTCGGATTGGAACCATTGATGCAGGGGATATGGTACTGTTAGTAAATGTAGATAGTTATGATGATATTATTACCAAAAGTGAAGCAGAGGAATCAGAAGGATTCTATTCGTATGGGGATTATGGTGATGTTATCATCTATCGGAAATATGGTAGAACTGATGAGGATCAGATCATTCATCGATGCATGTGTTGGGTTGAAGCAAATGAAGATGGATCCTTTACTGTTGACGCTTATGATTTGTTTAATGTTCAAGCAATTACCATTCCTGAGTTAGGATTATCAAAATATAAACCAAGCCATTCGGGTTATATTACAAAAGGTGATAACCCCATCACTAATGATCGTAGTGATCAGGCTGGGGGGATTTGTTCTGAACCCATTAAACTTTCTTGGGTTACTGGAAAAGCTCGTGGTGAACTTCCTTGGGTGGGTACTGTGAATTTATTGTTTAATGATATCATTAATGGTGCCTTTTGGAATCAATGGGTTCAACCAACAGTGTATAATGTTCCTCAGGATAGTATGATTTGTTTAGTGTTATTAATTACGGTGTTGATTTCCGTTCCTGTCTCTATGGATGTGTATGAATGGTATCGACGAAAAGAACAACGATCATTTCCTGTAAAGGATGTTGAGCATCATTCTAAAAAATAGGATTTATGGATGATACCAGTCAGGAATCTGTTCATATTCTAGGGGGTCTTTAAGGTGAGCTTGTTGAAATCCTTGAAGTCGAAGTTGGCAGGATTCACATTGACCACAGGCTTTTTTTCGTCCATTGTAGCAAGACCATGTTAATTCAAAAGGAACGTGTAATTGATTTCCTTTGGTAATGATTTCAGATTTATTTAAATGAATAAGTGGTGTTTCAATTTGAATACTGTTTCCTGAAACCGTTTTTTTTGTAGCTAAATCTGCTAATCGTTGAAATGCTTTAATGTATTCAGGTCTGCAATCTGGATAGCCTGAATAATCCATTGCAGTAACCCCCGTAAAAATTGCTTCTGCATCTCTAGTTTCAGCAAATGCAAGAGCGATTGATAAAAAAATGGTATTTCTTCCAGGAACATAGGTCTCTGGGATTTGATTACCAATATCTGAAACATCTGTTGGAGTCGAAATGGTTTTGTTACTATTTTTTAAAAGAGAGGATCCACCAAATTGGGCTAAATCCAACTCAAAAAACACATGATCAGCAATCGATAATGATCGAGCGATGTTTTTTGCGGATTGTATCTCTTTATCATGCTGTTGACCATATAAAAATGATAATGCAGACAACTCATAATCCTTATTTTTTGCAATATATGCTGTAACTGAAGAATCAAGTCCGCCTGATAATAAAACAATTGCTTTTTTCATACAAATCAAATAAGGTTTTTTATTCCACGATTTTTTTACTAATCCATGCGCCTTGCCCGTATCCTTCATCAACGCCGATTTCAACCTGGTTTAATTGATGATCAGATCCAAGTTCGGAAAGAAATCGTTTCAACACATATTCAGCAAGATGTTCAGCTGAACTTGAAGAAACTGGAAGAAGCACACAATCAGACACTGGAAACACATAGGTTTTCCCTAAGGATTGTAATTCGATTGATTGATTGGATTGTTTAGTAGTTACAACCGTGCTTTCATTTGGAATTAATACTTTATGATCTAAATCATTTGCAATAGTACGTAATATTTTTTTTGCTATTGAGAAATCAATGATGATTCCTTTTTCATCTTGAGATCCGTGTAATCGAGCATGGATAGCATAGCTATGTCCATGTAATCGACCACATTTTTCGTACTCAGGGATGACATGAGCTGCGCTAAATCGTATTTTTGCTTTCCATCCATCAATGACGATAATTCCATTCATTAATACTACCCCTGTTTTTTTTAATCATTATTTTGGTAATCATCTATTGCTTTCTGTAATGCATCTGTAGCAAGATTTGAACAATGCGTTTTTTCCTCTGGTAATCCACCAAGTTTTTTTATGATATCATCCATGGTAAGTTTCTTGCATTCAGTAATCGTTTTTCCTTTAATCATTTCTGTAGTCATACTACCACTAGCTATTGCTGCAGCACACCCATACGTTTGAAATTTTGCTTCTGTAATCACATTGTCTTCTACCATGATATCAATGGTCATCACATCTCCGCAAGAGGGATTTCCAACGGTACCTGATCCTGACGGAGTTGAAATTCGACCAACGTTTCTTGGATGAAAGAAATGATCTTTAACAATTGAAGTGTATTCTTGATTCATTTCTACAGTTCACCTATTCATTTTGTTCCCATAATGGTGAGATGGATCGTAAGTGATTAATACTTTCTTTCACAATGGGAAGAACATAATCAATTTCCTCTTTTTTGGTATTTCGTCCAATGGTAAATCGAATTGAACTAATTGCATCTTCTGGGCTAAGACCTAATGCAAGCAGCACATGTGATGCTTGTATCTTCTCTGATGAACATGCCGAACCAGTTGCAATACTGATTCCTTTTTCATCTAGCATACTATGTAATGCATTTCCTTCTATTCCTTCAAACCGGAAATGGATATTGTTAACAAGTCGTTTTGTGGGATGACCGTTTAACGTTGAAGATTTGATTTCATTGAGTTTTTCAATGAAATAGTTTCTCATTTTTTGTAAATGGATTATATCATTAGATAATCGTTGTTTTGATAATTCACAGGCTTTTCCTAAACCAACAATTCCAGGAGTGTTTAAGGTACCACTTCGTTTTCCCCATTCGTGTCCTCCTCCTTGGAGTAATGGATCAAACGTGATTTCTTTCGTATGATACAGTGCACCTACTCCTTTTGGTCCATAGATTTTATGACTAGAAAGTGAGAGTAAATCAATTGGAAGTTTTGATAAATCAATAGGAACTTTTCCGACAGCTTGTACTGCATCAGTATGAAATAATACATTATGCTTATGGGCGATTTTTCCTATTTTTTCAACAGGTTCAATAGTTCCAATTTCATTATTTGCATACATTATAGAGATTAATTTGGTATCTTCGGTAATGGTTTCTTCTAAAAGGTCCAAATCGACTAATCCAGTGTTATCAACGGGAAGATATGCTATGGAATATCCATATGCTTCAATTTGTTTACATGTTTGAAGGACTGCAGGATGTTCAATTTCACTAGTTATGATATGGGGTCCTTTACCAAGATCCTTTGGTAAGTGTTGAAAAAGTATTCCTTTTAATGCTAGATTATCTGCTTCAGTTCCTCCCGAGGTAAATAAAATGGTTTCTGGGTCAACTTTAAAACAAGATGACACTTGTTTGCGGGCATGTTCTACTGCATCTCGTGCAGTTCTTCCATGGGAGTGTGTGGAAGATGGATTGCCATAGGTTTCAGAAAAATAAGGAATCATTGCTTTTACCACATTGGGATCAACCGGTGTTGATGCAGCATAATCTAGGTAAATTTGTTTCATATTATGTTTTTCTCCTTTTTAATCATCGTAGAAATCGAGGACTGGAAAACCCTAATTTCATTTATATCTTTTCATTCCTAAATAAGAAGAGGAGTTCAATTCAATAGATTATTGATTACATTAAATTTTTCTTCATGAGCAAACTATTATATGTGGGTTTTGTGATATCATATCTAAGAGGGTTGAGATCATGATGGATATTCTTTCACTATTCATTGGTTTTGGGATCGGAGTCGTTGTGGTAGCTATCGCTATTGAATTTGGCACGAAAAGAACAACGAAACAAATGCCTTCCTCCCGTCGAACTACTGATTGGTCATTACATGAGATTAAAAATCCAAAGATAATGGCAGAATACTTAGGAGATATAGATATTCCAAAACAAAGTCAGGTTTTAGTCAATAAATTCAAGACCGGTCGAGATTTTAATGGATCATTTGCCAAAAGAAATAGTGGCATTCGAGGAAATTACATACTTGGTGATGATCGCGCATTAATTCTTTCTGGTCCAGTAAAACATGATGAACTTGGGTTTTGGACCGTTGAAAAGGAAATCGTTGATTCATTACATGAAGATTTTGATCAACGATGGAATAAAGCGATAGATTTATCTGAAGAAAAACAATGATTGAACCCTATGAGCATCCTTATTAAAAATGCAACAATTATTACGCAGAATAATCATCGTGATGTATTCAAAGGATCTCTTTTTATTCAAGATGAGTGTATTAATGAGATTTCAAAAGAACTGATGTCCGTGGAAGCTGATGTTGAAATTGATGCTTCTGGACAAGTTGCAATACCTGGTCTGATTAATACCCATACGCATCTGCCGATGACCCTCTTACGTGGATACGGTGATGATATGGTGCTTTCAGAATGGTTACAAACCCGTATTTGGCCAGTTGAAGCAAAATTATCCTCTTCCTCAGTGAAAGTGGGTGCTCAATTAGGTTTACTTGAAATGATGAAATCAGGGACTACCACATTTTTTGATATGTATTTTTTCGAAGATATCATTGCCCAAACTGTTAAGGACCTAGGGCTTCGGGCAGTACTTGGTTTTGCATTCATCGATCATGGAACGCCACAGTATCCTGCTGAAGAGTTATTTCCACAAGCAGAACGATTCATCAAAGAATGGAACCATGATGATCGTATTATTCCAGGTCTTGCTCCCCATGGAACATATACCTGCGGTCCTGAAACATTACAAAAGGTTCGAAAACTTGCTGACCAGTATCATATTCCTATTCAGATTCATTGTGCTGAGACTCGTGATGAAGTCTATGATGTAAAAGAAAGATATGGTAAACGACCTATCGCCCAATTAAATGAATATGGATTACTAGCTGAAGATGTAGTATTAGCTCATTGTGGTTGGATTACGAAAAATGAAATAAGAGAAATGCAAAGATCAAAGGTGAACGTTTCTCACTGCCCGGTGAGCAATATGAAGATTGCAACTGGTGGTTTTGCTCCGGTCCCTGAAATGGTTGATGCATCCGTTTGTGTGAGTCTTGGAACAGATGGTGCTGCAAGTAATAATACACTAGATATGTTTGAAACTATGAAGTTTACTGCTTTACTTCATAAGCAGCACCGATGGGATCCTAAAGTAGTTCCCGCTCAAACAGTACTTGATTTTGCAACAATACATGGTGCTCAAGCATTAGGATTACAAGATACTATTGGTTCATTAGAAGAAGGTAAACTTGCTGATGTCGTTCTTGTTGATTTTAACATTCCCCGGTTAACCCCATGTCATGATCCAATTTCGCATTTAGTGTATGCTGCCAATGGAAGTGATGTTCGTACGACAATCGTGCATGGAAAACCCGTTGTGTTGAATGATGAAATTCAAACTATTAATGAACAACAGGTGTTAACAGAAGCCCGAGAGCAAGCGAAGGTTTTAACTAATAGTTGATATTGCCAGTTCGTTGTATCCTTATGATAACCACGGCTCAATGGATCGTTTTGCTTGGAATGATTCTTTCTTTTGCATTGGTGGTCATGTTAATTCGCAGGCGAGTTAACTTTGGAATATCACTACTTCTTGGAAGTTTTTTATTGAGTTTGTTTTCTCTTGCTGCTGTTTCAGTTGAATCTGTTTTTTTTGCTTTTTTAAAAGCAACGATTTATGATGTACAAAACGCAGTGTTCATTTGGGATACTATTGAACTAGCGGTGTTAATGACTCTTATTTTTATGCTTGCTTCATTAATGCAGGATACTGGTGCTATTGCAAAATTGATTGATTCCTTACGATTATTGTTCAATAAAGGAGGAACTATTGCGATTATTCCTGCGATTTATGGCTTGATGCCAGTTCCTGGTGGAGCGTTATTTTCAGCTCCAGCTGTTGAAGAGGAAGGAGAAAACTTTGATTTATCTGTGTCTGATAAAAATTTTTTTAATGTTTGGTTTCGTCATATTTGGTTTCCTATTTACCCAATTTCTTCAAGTATATTGATCATGGCCGATCTTGCTGCGTTAAACATGTATTTACTGATCATGGTCAATTCAATTTCTTTTTTTGCAATGATCATTGTTGGATATATCATTCTTGCATGGAAAACAAATAGATTATTTAAAAAGGAATCAAAAGATAAGATTCAACAATCAAAGAATAAATCTAGAAAGAAAACGAAAAAGGATCTTTCAGGATTACTCTTTTTATTACCTCCTTTGCTTCCACTAGCTTTTTCCGTTCTTGAGTATGCGAGGATTCCCTTGTTCACCGCGTTTAGTATTGGTGTATTTGTTAGCATTATCCTGTTATACAAAATGTCTAAGGTTTCGTGGAAGAACTATAAACAATACATTAAACAAGCAGCGACTTGGAAATTGGTTGCTGTTATCGCTGGAATTATGATTTTTAGAGAGATTTTTGAAGTATCTGGTGTGAATCTTACTATTTATTCATTACTTGAACAATTACCATTTACTCCCCTTGTGGTGGTTATTGTTTTTCCTTTGTTACTTGGTTTATTAACTGGATATCTATTAAGCGGTATAACCTTATCATATGTGTTATTAGAACCCTTATTTTCTTGTGTTGATTTATGCACTGTTGGATTAGTTAGCATTCTTTTTATGAGTGGTTTTGTTGGATATTTGATCTCACCTATACACTTATGTAATGTGTTAAGTAGTGAATATTTAAAAACTGATACGACACGTATGTATCCGTTATATATTCCAGCTTCCATCATCGTGCTTACTATACAACTTCTCTTTGTTGTCTTCTTTTTGTCCTAATAACTAAAGGGTAATGTTTTTAATTACATACTAATTGCGCGTTGGTGTATGGATCAAGAAACCTTTGTTGAACAATTACAAAATCCTGAAACCTACAATCTTTCAAAAGATACTGATCTTCAGTTATTACAAACTCATATTTCATTTGTGGTGCTTACTGATGAATTTGCATATAAGATTAAAAAATCTGTTGATTTCGGCTTCCTTGATTTTTCAACTTTAGAAAAACGAAAACATTTTTGCCATGAGGAATTACGATTGAACGCTCGGTTATGCCCAGAGTTATACGAAGAGGTCATCGCGTTTACCGAAACAAAGAATGGTAACGCTCTTGAAATCAATGGAGATGGTGATGTTGTTGACTATGCGGTGAAAATGAAACAGTTCCCTCAAGGAAACATTATGACCAATTTACTAAAAAAAGATAAGATTACTACAGACTATCTTGATGAATTAATTGATTCTCTTGTCTCTTTTTATGAAGCATCCCCCTCAACTGATGAAATCGCAAAATATGGATCTCCGTCATCAGTGAAACAAAACATTGATGAAAACTTTGAACAAACAGAAAACAAGATTGATGTCACTATTTCAAAAGAACAATTTCAACATATCAAACAAGCAAATGAACTATTTTTCAAAGAAAAAAAAGATGTGTTGAATCAACGGAAAAAAAATGGATTCATCAAAAGTTGTCATGGAGATCTTCACTCGGGAAATATCGTATTATTCAACGATTCACTTTGTGTTTTTGATTGCATCGAATTCAATAAACGTTTTCGTTATATTGATATTGCTAGTGACATTGGTTTTTTTGCAATGGATTTAGACATTCAAAACAAGCCCTTTCTTTCAAGTTATCTTATTAGTGAATATATCAAGAAAAGTAAGGATGCTTCTTTGTTAGAAGTGTTAAACTTGTACAAATCATATCGAGCATATGTTCGTGGGAAGGTCTTAGGCTTTCAACTTGATGACCCACACATTGAAAAACAGAAAAAAGATCGATTACTAAAACAAATTTCAACCTATTTCTCACTTTCTTCATATTATGCTTCTCTAATGAATATTCAAGTACAACAACCTCTTGTGTTTATCATGAGTGGGCTAACTGGTACGGGCAAATCAACAATCGCTGGAAAAATAGCAGTTGATTATAATGCGCTAGTGATTAACACTGATATTGTTCGTAAAGAAGTTGCGGGTGTTGATAAATTTGAACGTCATCTTGATGATCCTAATACTGGTATGTATAGCCCTAAACGAGTGCATCAAACCTATGAAAAAGTGATGGATTATGCTGAAAAACAATTAAAACAAGGACGAAATGTGATTCTTGATGCAACATTTCAAAAACGCAAACATCGAAGGATGGCAAAAGATTTAGCTTCAAAGTATGATGCTTCATTCATTCCACTTTATTGTACGTGTCCTGAACAAAAAGCAAAAGAATGGTTAGAAGAACGGATGAAATCAAAAAGTGTGTCAGATGGCCGATGGGAAATTTATCAAATGCAAAAAAAATCCTTTGAAATGTTTACTGATGAAGAAAAACCAATAATAATTGACACATCTGAACAGGACTATGAGACTCGTTTGAAGATGTTTACTTCCTTGTTAGAACGATGTCAACAGGAAATCTTATGAACAAAACAATTGGATCATACACAATTGATACTCAGAAAATAGATGATTTGGTTAATCAAAAGAAAATTAAAAAAGTTTTTTTACAACTCCCTGAAGGATTACAACAGTATACACTTATTATAAAGAATTGGTTAGAAGACAGTTATGATGTTACTGTGATAATTGATGCTAATCCAAATTATGGTGCTTGCGATATTCCTTCTGAAAACAATCTAAAAGAATTAGATATTGATGCACTTATTCAAATTGGTCATCTTCCAATTCCCTCGATGCATGCTGAAAAAAGATCGATTCCAATTTTGTTTTTAAACGCTCAATCAACTCTTCCATTGTTGTCCATTGTTGAACAAAGTCTTTCAGCATTAAAAGGAAAACGTATTGGTATTATCACCACCGCTCAACATCTTCATCGCATAGACGAAATAGCAAACTTTCTTCAAAAAGAGGGATTTAAGCCAGTTATAGGAAAGGGATCTAATCGATTGTACTCTCCAGGTCAAGTACTCGGATGTAATTTTTCAAGTGCACTATCAATCACAGAAGAAATTGATACCTTTCTCTTCGTTGGATCTGGATTTTTTCATCCGCTTGGGCTCCTTCTTGCTACCAGTAAACCAGTGGTAATCGCTGATCCCTATAAACATCAAATCCTTGATACCCAAACCGTTCAAGAAAAAAAACAACAAGTGCTCAGACGGCGATATGGTGCTATCACGTTTGCTAAACAAGCGAAAACAATAGCGGTAATCATTGGATTAAAACCAGGACAAATACGATCCGGATATGCATTTAAGTTACAGCAAAAGATAGTGAATGCAGGAAAAGCATGCGTCATCCTTGCAGCTAAAACCATTTCTCCTTCATATGTGGATAGATTTCCATTTGTAGATGTGTTTGTATCAACTGCTTGTCCTCGCATCGCTATAGATGATTACACTGCATATAAAAAACCAATCCTTACCCCAATTGAACTGGAAGTAGCACTAAATGAAAAAGAATGGGATGAATATGTTTTCGATGAAATCTTTGAATAAAAAAAGTGGGCGAGGCCAGATTCGAACTGGCGACCTCCCGGTTATCAGCCGGGTGCTCCAACCGTGCTAAGCTACTCGCCCGTAATTAACCCCCTAAATACGCTTTTCCTATTAAAAACTTACAGTCTCAGTCAGTAGATGACTCGATTATTTCTTAACTTGTTTTTGCATTCCATTATCTGGGATGCACGATGAACAAAAAAGAACTAATCATTCAGTTTACAAGAGGAATCATCAGAAAGGTAAGAAGTAATGAAGTGAGTCCAACTCAGATTGCAAGTACCTTGATTACTGCTGCGCTTAATGCTTGTTTTGTGAATGAATCATGTAAATCAACTGGTCAGATCAGTAAAAGCCAGGTGATTTACACTAAGATTAAAGGTAAATCTATCAAGGAGGTTCATACCTGGTTTCAACAAAATACCAAAGGATTTGTTTATTCTCTTAAACAAATCAGCAGAAACCGGTTGTTCATTCTTTCTTTTGATACCACAAAAGAAGCATTTTATGGTGATGTGTCAAAAGCAGAAGATAACATGTATCTTCACAAAGGATCAATCGCTAAGGGATCTGAATACTATTATGAATATCTCACTGTTGCGATTACTGGTTCAGTGACACCCAAATATATTCTTGATGCGGTCATGGTACCAGTCGGTTGTTATATGGAGGATTACGTTTCAGCGATGATTGATGAAATACGACTGATTCTTCCTCTTGAAGTTATTCTGTTCGACAGAGGATTCGGGAATTGGGGAGTTATCCACAAGCTTCAGAATCTTCATATCCCCTATCTTATTTTCTGGAAGAAACAAGGAAACTGGTATCAAAAACATTTCAACCATCTTCAAGAAGGCGGATGGAAGAAAATCACAAAAAAAGGAGTGTACAATAGAAATAAAACAAATCATCACGTCACCTCTTCTTTTGTTTTGATTAAACAACTTGCATACAATGATGAAAAATATGATTGGGTCTTTGCAACAAATCTGAAAAAGAATAATGCAGCAGCATATGTGAAACGATATAAAAAAAGATGGGGAATAGAAACCATTTATCGTGTGACCGACAACATCAGGATTCTTACCACGTCCACCAAAGGAATCATCCGATATTTCCTATTTGTATTCACCTGCCTGGTCTATAACATTTGGCGGTTCTTCCAACTGTTCCTGGGAGAAGAATTTACCTTATCTAACCATAAAACAAACATGATCATCTTCATGGCAAAACATGGATTGATCTGTCCAACCCATTATGAAAGATTTGAACTGATAGCAAAACGATGGTTCAATGTAGGATAACCTCCGGGTTATCCAGGGTAATGCAGAAAACCCATGTTCTGGTAAGTCCCTAGCATGGGCTCTGCAGTAATGCATTAATCATGAAGGAGTATATAAAAAATGGGTAATCAAAAATGAAAAAAAATAACGGATAAAACGAAATAATCTGCGTTTCAATCTTAATGAGCCTCTCCATCTTGACTTTATTCATTAAATCAAGTCATCTACTGT
>CAYPUK010000048.1:0-5694 GCA_964414035.1 uncultured Thermoplasmatales archaeon
AACTGAAATACAGAATCTCGCTCCAGAAATCAAAAGTTTTTCACCTGAAGATGAAGCAGTTGATGTAGATATTGATGCAGAGTTAACTGTCACTGTGGACGATCCAGAAGATGATCTGTTAACGGTTACGTTTTATGATGCAAGTGATGATTCAGTGATTGAAGAAATAACCAATATTAATCCGCAGAAAACAGTTGATACCACTTGGGAAGACCTTGCGTATAATACGACATATGAATGGTATGTTACTGTTGCTGATGATAATCAAACCATTACTAGTGAAACCTGGGAGTTTACCACAATTTCTGAACCAACCAATCAAGCACCAGATGAACCTGAGAATCCAAATCCCGCAGATGATGCCACTGGAGTTATGATCAATCCAACATTATCCGTTCATGTGACTGATCCAGATGGAGACGAATTAGATGTCACTTTTTATGATGCATCTAACGATCAACAAATTGGAGTTGATCAATGCACGAGTGATTGCACAGCATCAACTACGTGGACTGGCCTTGTAAAAGATACCACCTATTCATGGTATGTGAAAGTCAGTGATGGAGAATTCGAAGTTGAATCAGATACCTGGTCGTTTACTACTGAAACAGAAGATGTCGGTTTTGAAATTGATATCTCTGGTGGACTTGGACTCACAGTAGACATTACCAACACGGGTATGGATACTGCTGATGATGTTGACTGGCAAATCGATATTGAAAACAAAGGAATCATGAAACGTATCGATAAGACCTATTCAGGTACGGATGACATACCTGGAAACGATGTACTCACCCTTGATGCTATCCGCTTGATTAACATTGGTCGGATCACTGTTGATGTCACCGTTAATCATGATTCATTAGATGCACCAGTGACTGAAACCGCTGAAGGATTTGTTTTTGGAATCTTCATCAGACTCTAAAAAAACAATCTTTCTTCTTTTTCATTTTTTTATCAATTTTTTTCATAGTGATTTAATATAGGAACACTGTTGTCTACTACTCGTATGAATCAAAAGAAGCAATCAATGGTTATGATCATTACTTTTTTCATAATAATCCTTCTTTTATTAAGTGGTTGTGTAGACAATAAGGCTCCGGTTCCAGAAGAAACAGATCTTCCCTCATTCTCTCGGTCAGATCTTCTTTTTATTCAACAGCAGATCATGGATTGGTTTGAATGCCATTTAAACAAAAACACAGGCTTGTTAACAGATATGAGGAAGAATACCTCCCTTATACAAGATGTGCTCACTGGATTTGTTTTAGCAACCTTTTCATCGATGAACACTACTTTTCCTGGAGTATTACAACAAAATATTAACAGTATCGTCCGCATCTATGATGATTATCCGAATCGTTTCGATCTCACCTCTACTTCACTACTACTTAGTTTGATCTATGAAACACCAGAGTCAACGTCTAATCCAATGTTAGAACAAGCATTAGCAGACCATATCCTTTCATTTAGGAAAACAAACACTCAGTTTAATACCACACCAATTCTTTCAGAAGAAGCAGCTTATGGATTAACTGCATTACGAACTCATGTTCAAAAAACAAATAATCAAAGTATACGAACAAATACTACGCTTCTTCTTAAACACTATCAACAGTTACTTACTGAACCAAGCTATTATTCACCCTGGTACACTCCAGTTTTCTCTCAAATAAATTCATCATTTAACTTACCAGTTAATCCCTATCAAACCATAACTCAGATTAATACTTTCTTAGTAGAACAGCAAGAAACAAATGATCTTTCTATGACTGGAACATACATTCCTCCGGATCAATGCTATGATCTAACATATCACATTCAAAGCCTAAACAGTATGATCCATGCGGTTAATCAATCAGATATCCTTAATGATACCAAGAATCAAACACAATTTCATCAATCACTCATCCTTAGCTTAATGCATCTAAAAAACATCATGCTGAACGAAAAAACAAATCTAAACATCCAACAAAATCTTACTCTTCTTCCTATTCTTTATGAATTGAACAGTTTGCTTCCAAATACAAACTATTCTTATGTTTGGGAACCTGAAACTCAAACACTCATTGAAGCAAAAACCCTTCAAACAAGTCCTGAACTCTGGATGGTCCTTGCCATTGGCGTTATGGCATCAATTGGTCTCCTTTCCCTAGTGTTCATCATCATACGATTGTACTACCGAAACAAACAATCATGAGCATCCAGATTATTCTGCATCTATCTCATCAGGTATTCCCACAAATTTTTTATAAATCATGGAAATAAGCCCAGTTACCCCTAAACTAACCGATAGTAGGATGATCGGAGTTATTGGATTTTCTAATAATTGATAATCAATTAAAAAAATGAAACCAAAAGATGAAAGCATAATACCTGAAACAAGTTTCATGATCTGCCCATGCCATTCAGAAAGCTTTCGTTTTCCAAGCGTGATAACAAACACAAGAAGGATAATGAACAAAGGAATAACATAAACGACGTTATACAAAAGGATATACACGTAATATGCAGCTGAGGAACTGACAACACTATTTTCTGATAATGCGGAAGTATACGCTAAGGGAAGACCAAGGGTACAGAGTAATTCGTAAAAGTTCACGGTTACCGCTAGCATAATGGTCCCAAGAATAGTGGCACTTAACTTTGGATGTTTCACCAAATTTCTCATTTTCTTATAGATTTTTGGCTTCTTTGAATCAGGAATGCTTAAACTTGCTCCTTTTTTAAAGAAAAAGAAATCCTTAATGTTCAAAAGTCCCATGGGAATAACAATGCCAGCTACTAAAATAGTAAATAAAAAGATCTGAGATTTCAATTGAAAGATCAAACCGTATAAAAAGAACATGAATATCATATACAGTAATCCAGAAAAAAAGATAAAAATACCACCGATTAGAAGCATTCGTTTACGGGACTTAGCATAAATCAATAAGTTCAACAAAAAGATTAAAATAAAAAATGCACAAGGATTAAAACTATCAATGCCGCCAAGAATAACGGTTAACACAGGAAGTGACCATGCTTCTGTGTCAATGGGACCAAATGGAGTGTTAATGATGTTACTCGTATCTTTTTGCGGATCAATTTTTTTTACGTATTCAAGGAACACATCAGAAAGAGTGTTCACTGAACTTGTAAGATTTTCACGTTCAATAATGGTAACCATCGAATTATTATTTCGCAATACGAGAAATGGTATTTGTAACAAAGAATTGTTGTTTGATCTGATCTCTTCATATTCTTCAGAGTAACTTTCGTTTTGATCGATGTTTTTCACTTGAAACGAAAAATTACTGGAATAATTCTGTTCAAGGTTATTAAAAGAAGAAATGAATTCGTCACATTGAGAACAACTATCCGATGTGAACAAATCTGCTCGGAGAACAGTTGAGGAATTAACGATTGGTATGATTTTTTCAGTTAACCTGAATTCATTAATGATCTGGTTAATATATGGGAATGAAATTTGAAATTCATCGATTACATTACTTACCTTATAATTGTTAGAGATAACTACTATTGGAAAAAGCGTATAATTCTTACTCCATTCTTCATAATAGATATCTTTATCGATGTCTTTGATGTACACGGTAACAATGTCATCATATGCATCATTATTTTTAAATTCCTCAAGGATGAGTTGTTTATCATCCATACAAGATCCGCAACTTTCAGAATAATAAAAATTTAAGACTACAGTTGGTTCTTCAGCTTGAACCGTAGGGAAAAAGGAAGAAAAAAATAGTAAAATACAAAGGAATACCAATCCGTATTTTTTTACTTGTTTCATAGCAGTGCACCTTTCATTCATCGTTTTAGGCTTTTCCTCTATTTTTTTTGTTAAGTGTCCTCCTAAATAGTTCATCATTTTTAATGATTTAGCTATTTTTCTATAAAAGAAGGATATTTCAATTAAAAATAAGGTATGGTAAAATAGAGATTTTTAAATAAGGGGAGTTAATTACCTTTCTCAAACAAATAGCGAGGATTAAAAGGAATGGAACAAAAAAGAAACGCACAATGTGCGCTGACTAGTGTTATCGAAAATGAACTAGATATTCTCAAAAGACATATCCATGTGCTCACCGTTCTAAAGGAACATCAACCAATGGGGATCATTAAACTTTCAGAACTCACGGGTTATCCTCAACATATGGTTAGATATTCACTCAGAATCCTTGAACAAGAAAAATTGATTGAGCCCTCATCCAGAGGAGCTGTAGTAACAGATAATTTCAAACCAACACTGAAAGATCTCATCAAAGCATTAAAACATATTAACACGTCAACTGAAGAAATCTTGCGTAACATTCAATAATGAGTTCCCAATACCCTATAGAAAACATGATGCTGCGGTAACTCAGTTGGGAGAGTGCACGGCTGAAGACCGTGATGTCGAGGGTTCAAGTCCCTCCCGCGGCATAAGTTATCATTGTTCAAATTCCCTAAAAATATTTTTTAATGATTAGTGCATACTATAATTGGGAGATTTTATGGTTGATTATAACCATAGGCTAAATGTAGCCAAGGATTTTATCAAAAACACTGAGGATATATCAAAAGAAAACAAAAATCATTTTTCTTCATATTTATAATTGGAATTATTTTTTGGTTAGTCTATAATTTATTTTTATTTCATTATCTAAAAGATCAACAAAAAAATAAGATAGTAACATCTGATTATGTCAGCATTATTTCAGGTAATTCTATTTTTATGAATCCTGTTAGTATTGCATTATAAATTAAACAATTGAACCTAAGGACTATCCAATTTAAATTAATTGATAACATTGGACGGAATCGGTTTATTGATAAATTAAAAAACGCTGATAGTCAAGGATTTTTTCTTTTTGGCCATGGATCCATTCATGGTTTAGATTTGAATGGAAATATTTTTTATTACCGCAATCTTATGGGTATTAAGATTCCATCTAAATTTTCTGTTCAATTTCATTGTAATCATGGTATTGGTGATTCTTTACCTAAATGTTTAGGATTAAGTGATCCAAGAGATTTTTTTGATAATGGAAAAAGAACTGAAATAATGAATTTGGCCTGGTTATTATCAAATAATAATTTTTTACTAAATTAAATATGATATTCAAGGTTACTGAGTTGTTTTTCTTTTTTCTCCTAGGGAATAATGGCTTAAAACGCCTGATATGCACGAACCCCTAAGGTTACAACCCACGTTTTTACAGGTTTTCGCCAATATATAATATAATGGTGGAGAAAAATCCACTTAGTATTTTTTGATAAGCAAAATTATAAATACTATTCTTAGTATAATATTCTATGGTATGAGTAAGACCTACTGAACGAATGACGACTCCCTGGTGAGTTTAGGACAAGTAAGTGGGGATCGTATCATAATATTTTCTTTTTCATGAAATATCCTTTGTGTTGAAGTTTATCAAGAATCATATTTACATATTCTCGATTCCCATACTCATAAACTTGCTGAATGGATCCAGCTACAAAATCAACAACCTGTAAACCTTTATTTGACCTGGAATATTCATGATTGAATTCTACTTTCGGAATATTGTTTAATTGTTCTGATAATTTCCATTGAATATAATCTTTTAATTCATGAGCCTGTCTGAGAAATAATTTCATATCATCTGGCACTATTTTATTGTTTGGACTTTACTCATCTTGATTAATGATACTATTGAAAAAAAAATTATT
>CAYPUK010000049.1:0-4125 GCA_964414035.1 uncultured Thermoplasmatales archaeon
AGAACCCGCATTCATCAACGAACAAGACACCACATGCTCCTCACCATGAGCAAGCACATCAGCAACCTGCAAATCACTCACCACAAGATCATGATCTGGTTGAACTGGTGGTTTAATACGAAGTGCAGGATCACCGAATAATAAACAACCTTGGATGATGGCGCGCCAAGTACCATATGAAGTATCCCAGTCTATGGTCGGAGCCATAGCATCTTTGGAATATGCTTGGGCTTTTCCAAGTTGCCAGTTACTGGTTCCTCCGCTTTTACTGGTGTTAAACATGTAATCCCAGAACAGTTTTTGTTGCAAAGCACTACTGCAGTTCGTTGAATACAGATTTCCCCATCCATAACAAGTGTTCATCACACAGCCAAATGCAAGTTCAGTATCTGAGTGAAACAGCATGGAATGAAGTACGCCATCATCAGCAGCAGACATATCTCCACAATGACAACCGAAATCATGCAGGAAGAATGGTTTTGTATTATGATAATTCGCTTCCCAATCGTAATCATCGACGTCCATGGACATTCCAGCATTCGCATGAGCCATCGCTGTTAATAAGGTGACTTGATCATTATTAATCGCTGTTTTCAATCCTTCAACGGCTTGTGTAGTTGATCCTCCTTGCCATCCTGGATTTGGACCGTCATCTTCAGGATCGCTTCCTTCTCCTGTCCATCTGATACTCGTATCAAATTCTTGACCAGGATGATTCGTATTCCAGGTGTCAAAACCATAGAGGAATCCAAGGAAATCTGGCCAGGGACCATCAACATCAGGATCTGGACCGAGCCATTCAGCAGAACCCTTAGACGTAAAATCAATAAAATCATCACCTTCCGTATACCATGTGTTTGACCAGGTATCACAGTTTCCACCATAGAATACCGCATTGTCAAGATAATCAGTATCCACCTCATTTTCATAGAATAGATTTTTCTTCATCCAATTAGAGATATCTATTCCTTCATCACAAGGCAAGCTTCCAATATATAATTCTGAATATAAATCAAAACCAGCATCTCCCATTTCACCCCAAGAAGAATCTTGATCTTCATTAAACGTATTATCCAGATTACTCCAGTACAGATCACTTTCAACATCGGATTCATATCCATAATCCATAAGTCGACGAGGAATAGCAGCACTGCCCTCATGATCTCCAGCAATTAATACATAATCAAGATTCCAATCCTGATACGCATCTTTTAAAAATTCTCGTATTAACGCCGCAGTATCATTAAACAATGAATTACTATTCCAGTAATCTGAGCATTCCTCAATATCTTCAACGGTGATAAGGATAGTATCAAGACCTTGGCTTTCTTTCGCATCGATGAAATCAGACCAGGTATATGGAGCAGAATATGATGCTAATTGTTCACGAGTAATAATCACATAATCATATCCATTCCAACCATTATCACTATCGCTACATAAACCACCAGTATATCGTTCAGTACCAACGGGTCTTAAATTAGCATACGTTGAAATCATCTCAGGATTCATCACCAAAGATTCTACCCATTGTTGATCTGAAACTGTATTTCTCAAATAAGGATTATTTTCTTCAGTTTCGGTTAATGATAATGTGATCTCTACAGATGATGCATAAGAAATCATTCCTTTAACCGGAACATATTCACAGGGAGAAAATGAAAGCGAAAGAATGGCATATCCTCGACCATAATGGACGGCATAATTAGATGTTGATTCTCCATCTTCTAATGGAAATGTCACTTCAGATTGATATGCTTCCTCATCAAAATTAAATGTTGATTCTCCACCAATAGGAACCATTGATTGATAGGGTTGAATTGGTTGTTGAATAAGATCAATAGTAGCGGGAAAATGTTGAATCATCGTTCTTTGAATCTCTACATCATCTAGAACAGTACCTGCAGGTAAAAGAAGTTGAACACTATAGATAGGTAATGATGGAGCACCTGGATAGTCACCATTATTCATACAACCCGGAATTGATACTTTTGTAAATGCAGAGTTATTTAAGCTCACTGTTGAATATTTCGGTTCTTCAAATGAAAAATGATATGATTCAGTAAGCGAGCTAGCATCTGCTGAGATGGTAATAGTAGCACTCAGCCCGGTAAACATCATCAAGAATGCAATACCAATGGTAAAAAGCGTTTTATTAACGTTTATCAAATCTTTTTTTAATCGGCCTTTAAAAAATCCACTATCTTTATTCATAATAACATGTTGCCCCCTATGATTTTAGAGTATACTTAATTATTATAATGTATTAGTTATTATAAATAATTTTTGAAAGAAGGCATCCGTAATCTAAATAAAAATCATAAATCATACTCTTTGATTATTTTTTTATATTAAAAAAGAAACAAAAGATCCAATTCAAAGCTACTAAATTTAACATGTGTTTAAAAAAATTACGCAATGAATCTTTTCCCACTTTTTTAAGATAAGTTAAAAAAAATTCTCAATGTTTCATGATTCAATTAATTCTAAATCATTACGTTTTCTTTTACCAGAAAACAAGTGATGAATACGGATGATATCTACACCGTATTTAATGAAAATAATCAAACGAAGTAGTGTGAAAGGTATCACTAATAAACTGGCTTTTATCTAGGATAAACCACGAGAGCCTTCACCTTATATTTAAAAGAGACTCGATATATTGAATGTTTGGTAAATATCATTGTTTTCTTAGGGCGATTATTCCAATGAATATAATGAGCATCGAAAGAACAATGATTGCCGACGGTGATAACAGAGATACTTCTTTTTTAGACAATGCATCTTCCGTTTGAAATATGAAGGTCTCATTGGTCCAATGAATTCCATCAGTAACATTGAGATACCACGTGTACATTTTCGAATAGGCAAGTTCATTGATATCCACGAAGTATGATCCATTATTTACTTCAAATTGATTATCTGAACCGATATTTGGAACGGTTTCTACTGAAAAATTCATCAGATCACCTTGAGGATCCTCAATGGTAAAACTAATCTTAGTTTTAGTAATTGTCACTTGAGTAGATGAATCTAGCGGATCTATGGATACTATCTTTGGAGCTTGGGATTCTGTTTGTATCATACAACGAATCTGAAACTGGTTAATCTTCCCTGCTTGAGTTGTAAATGTATAGGATTGTTGCTGTTTCATATCAGTAAGAATCATTGATTCATTTTCAAGAAAAACCGCATCATATCTGAAAGTAGATGATAAAAAACTTTGAGGATTCCAAGTAATCGTAATTTGCGTGCTTCTCGGGTTTGAATTATTCGTGTATCGTATCGATAAATTGAATACTTTTTCATTTGATGAATCTGAACCATTTCTACAATCTTGAGAAAGCTGATTAAGTGGTGAATTGAGATTATCATCCAACCAAAGATCTAGATGAACTGGGGTAGGTGGGACGGGATTGTTAATAAGATCTAAGCCAATATCTCTAGGTTCTCCATCATGAGCTGCGGTGTCTTCTGCAATGGTCACCTCATCAGTTATCCCATCCTTGATTACCTTTCCTGTAATCGTGACATTCCAAAGATCTGGAACCTTGAAACCAGATCTAGTGATTACATCTTGGCATCCTTGATCATTTTCATCATTTATTTGACTAGGATTAAAAAACGGGAAAAAAAAGATGCTAGCTAAAAGTAAACCTAATATGAAAGAAATGAATACCACGGTGAAAATTGTTTTATGATTACATTTATAACTCTTATTGTATTTTTTTTGTTTCATGATTTATTTACCCTCTCCCACTATCATCAAATCTACCATAGTTATTGCTAATCTTATTCCCATAATCAAATGAGGAATATTGATATATATTTTTTGATATAAAAACTTTCTTAAGAAAGTGATGAGTTACTTTTTTTATCTGTTGATTCGGAAAAATAGTACGTTCATTAATATAAATCATTAATGAAATTAATCATTTTTTCAAATATGTTATAGCATTAAAGAAAGAAAAATAAACTATAACTCTACCTGTTTTATTAACATATTTTTTATAAAAAAAAGAGTGAAAAAAAAAGAAAGAAAAGCATGAAAAAAAATCATGCCTAACCAACAACCTTCAACACCACATCATCCTCATAACAATAAAACCAATACCCCACACCCGG
>CAYPUK010000050.1:0-8535 GCA_964414035.1 uncultured Thermoplasmatales archaeon
GCAATGATTGTTTCAACAATAAGAACGATTGAAAGAAAAAATAATCCTTTAGGCTTTGTAGGATTTTGTGATTTTCGTTCGATTGATTTATTTGTTGATGAAGTTTCAGTTTGTTCTTTTTTCAATCCTTCTAAAAATCGTTTATAATCTTTTTCATTACTGAAAATCAGTGGCATTCCTTGATAACCACAGTTTTTACAGACTTGTCTACTTGTATATCCTGTAAGAACACCATCACCCATAGTGCCCTGATATATTTTTGTGCTTCCACACTTTGGACAGGCTTTAATTTCCATAAATCCTTCAAATCCAAATAAAATAGAATGCGATTTCCTTATAATCTTTTTCCATTCACACATTAATAATGTTATCGTTACATTGTTTCGGGATAGAGGTGTACCACAAGCGCTTATAAGCTGAAAATGAACAGAGTAATTGTGAGTATTTATGATGATTGTCGGTCAAATCTCAAGCAAAGAAGAAGCCCAAGAAATATCTTTTATTGCAAAACTATTCGTTGTTGGACAACGAGCTCGATTTCTTGCCCATCAGTGCAATAAAACAGAATGAATTACTATTTAAAAAAAAAAGTAAGTCATATTTTTTGTTTCTTTTTTTAATCTGGTTTTTTTGTACGAATGTTTATGTAATCGTTTCTCTATTTTCTAATTGAAAAAACGAATCTTACAATAAATGAAAACGTTTTTTGAGGGAAAAAATCATGGTCTCACTTTCTTTTTATGGAGGCGTTTCTGAAATTGGAGGAAACAAAATCCTTCTTGAGGATGAGGATACTAAAATATTTTTAGATTTTGGAATGAGCTTTGGCAAAAGAGGAGTTTTTTTCGAAGAATTCCTTAATCCTCGTCCAGCAAATGGCATTGGTGATTTCTTAGAACTCGGCCTTATTCCCGATCTTCCCGGTATTTATCGAGAGGATTTACTCAAACATTATGGTAGAGAACCAGAAGATCCAGTCGTTCAAGCAGTACTTTTATCTCATGCTCATGCAGATCATGCCAATTACATTTCGTTTCTTCATCAAAACATTCCAGTGTATTGTGGAAAGATCAGTAAACGAATTCTAGATGCGGTTGAAGAACAATCCTCTAGAGACATTGAATCGGAAGTATTGAACTTCAAAAAGCGACCATTATATCATAGGGATTACAAAAAACCATCAGTGAAACGAACGTTTCATCTTTTTAGATCAGGCGATAAAATAAAAATCGATTCATTGGAGATTTATCCAGTCCATGTTGACCATAGTGTTCCTGGTGCATATGGATTTATTATCCATACTTCAGAAGGCCCGGTCGTGTACACTGGGGATTTGCGAATGCATGGTCTCAGAAAAGAGCAAACTGAAGAATTTGTTAAAAAAGCAACGTCTGCTAAACCTCTAGCAGTTATCACTGAAGGAACCCGTATTGATCAAAAAAAGACATATAATTCAGAGGAAACAGTGTATAAAACGGCTAAGAAAAAACTTGAAAAAAATACACAGATGTCCATTGTTGATTTTAATTTTAAAGATGTTGATCGATTCACCACCTTTTACCAGATTGCAAAAGAATTAGATAAACAATTAGTGATTAGTTTCAAACATGCTTGTTTCCTCGAACAATACCATCAGGATAAAAAATTGAAAACACCTGATAGTAAGGATGATCAAATCAATATTTTACTTCCAAAAAGAAAAACTGGAACGTATGATTTCAAAGAGGATTATAAAGATAAATTCATAAAAAAGAGATTGAATTATCCTAATATTATTACTGCTGAAGATATAAAAAAGAATCCATCGAAATATATGGTAGTGTTAAACTATTGGTATTTTAATGAAATGATTGATTTGAAACCGTATCAAGGAATCTATGTTCACTCTTTGTCTGAACCATTCAATGAAGAAATGGAGATTTCCTATGAACGGATGAAAAACTGGCTAAATCATTTCAATCTTCATCTAGTTCAATCTCATTGTTCTGGTCATATTAATGGAGAAGATTTAAAATCAGTGCTCTCTTTGATTCATCCAAAAAAAGTGTTTCCAGTTCATACAGAACATCCTGAAAATTTCACTTCACTTGATATGAAAACAGTGATGATAAAGGAAGGAAAAACGTATAAACTCTAATCCTATTGATTATGTATTCTCAAGTTGACTATAACAAAATCGTAGTTGGGGAGTTATAAGTATATGACGGACTTATTTCATTATGAAAAACAAGCTGATAAACAAGCCATGATTAAACCTGGTGGAAAGAAAAGGAAGAAGATTCAATTTATCGAAGAATTAAAAGAGGGAGAAACGGTAAATGATCTTTTTTCAGTGAAACATAAGAATGCTCCTCGAGGTTATAAAAAAGGTACTTTTTTTGATTTAGTTCTCACAGATAAAACCGGTCAGATAAATGTGAAATTCTGGGGTGGGGACAACAAAGAACGAGTGAAACGATTATACGATAGTTTTGCAACTGGAGATGTTGTGCAACTTCGTTCTGGATCAGTTGAACGATATAATGATAGATTACAGATTTCCATTAATGAAAAAACTGGTGGTATCCGACGGTGTAACACTCAGGAATATGATGAAAGTGATTTTATTGCTGCATTGTCTGAAGAAGAGATCAAACGGTTATTTGAAAGTTTACAAACCTATATTGAAACTATTTCAAATCCAAGTTTGAAAGCATTACTTGAATCGTTTTTCGAAGATGAAGATTTTGTAAGAGATTACATGCATACGCCATCAGCGATGTCTCATCATCATAATGTGATCGGAGGTAATTTACAGCATAGTTTAGGTGTGGTAAAATTAAGTTATACGATTGCTGAGTATTACACTGATTTAGACCGAGATTTGTTGATCACTGGTGCTATTCTGCATGATATCGGTAAGATTAAAAGTTATAAAACTACAACGACCATTGGACGGACGGATATTGGAAATTTCTTTGGGCATATCGTAGTTGGCTCGCAGTGGATACAAGACAAAATATCTGGATTACGGAAAAAAGATGTTTCTTTTGATGAAATATTAGAACTTAAATTGTGTCATATGATCCTTAGCCATCATGGCCGTCTTGAATATGGATCACCGAAGCTTCCTGCGTTTCCTGAAGCAGCAGCATTGTATCAAGCTGATCTCATGGATTCGCAAGTGAAGAATTTCCTTCAGAAAATTGAAAAGGAAAAAAATGATGTGGATGAACACTGGTCTTTTATGTATGATTCAGATATTAATGGCAGAAAACCAGTGTATATCGATTTTGAGGAACAAAAGGATGCATCAGTGGAGGATCTTGTATGAAAAAAGAAATGATGGATATTTTATGTTGTCCAACTTGTAAATCCTCACTTCAGTTACACATAGAAGAAGAGAAAGATGATGACGTTGTTTCTGGAATGTTAGAATGTGTGAAATGTAACAAAAAGTATCAGATAACTGATGGCATTCCTGACTTTGTTGATGAAGTTAACCTAAAATAACTGCTTTTTTAACCGGAGAAGAAGTCATTCATTTCTGAAAATAGATCATTAGTTAAGGTAAGATCTCGAAGATATTTTTTAAATCGAGAGGCTCGTCTATCTAAGATTACAGCTACTCCTCGATCATGTTCATCTCTAATTAAGCGACCAATGGATTGTAACATTTTCCGAGCAGCTGGTGCTTCCACCGTGTATTCCCATCCCTTGCGAAATTTCATATCATAATATCGTTGCAGTCCTTTTTGACGAGCAGTTGGTTTCGGATATGGTATTCCTACGATAACTGCGATTTCTAGTTGTTCAGCAGGAAAATCCATGCCTTCACTGATCCGGCCTCCCATCACTGAGAATAATGCTGCTCCATCACCATCGTTATCACCATGTGATTTGAAATCATCGATAAGATCGATTAACGCTGATTGTGACATTTTTTGTTCTTCAAGAAAAATGGATCGTTGAATCTTTGAAAAATCATTATTGCGCTTAAACATAGATAAGACATTGAAACTAGGGAAAAAAATCATAGTGTTTTGTTCATAATTATTACAAATCGATGAGATATATTGCCATAATCGTTCTTTTATTTCAGGATCTTTAGAGATTTCAGCATATTTGGTAGTGACATCGCTAACGAAAAATAACTTTTTGTTTTGTTTTGAAAACGGTGAGGGAAATGAAATAAGCGTTGTTTTTGAGGAAAGACCCATTGAATCACGGTATTCTTCTAATGGTTCTAATGTTCCGGACATATGAATGGTGGCATGAAATTTTGACAGAATATTTGTTCCAACAGATGGATCTAGGCAATATGCTTCAACCCGAGGATTTTTTCCATCATTATCATCTACGATGAGTTTTGAATATTGATCTTGGGCAATGTTCATCCAGAAATCTAGAAACATTCCGAGTTTGTGAAGATAAGACCGGGGAAGTTTATCACGTTTTTGTTTTGCTTCCTGAATCTTTTCACCATACGCAATCAAATCTTCAATGATATCGTGAACTTGTTTTTGTGTAATCCCTGTTCGATGGGAGAGTTCATTGAAAAACTCGTTTTTTGGAAGAAATGCATCTGTTTTTGAAGAAGGCCCCTTCCGAATACCATCTTCTAAAATTGAATAGACATAGGTATCTCTTAGTTCTCTGATAATATCTTCCATGGTTTTACAAAAAGAAGCAATGGTAAAATGACCATCTGCAATTGATGGATTACCGTATTCTTTTGCTTCATATCCACAGTTTCGAAGCATCCAAGCGCTGAGCTGCGTTGAAAATAAATCTCTTAAATAATCTGGAAGGTTATGAGCTTCATCAACAACTAATAATACATCTTCTTCAGCAACGCCTAACCAGTCAAAAAGCATGTTTCGAATGGTTATATCAAAAATGTAAATATAGGGGATGACGACAACGGTTGCATCACGAACTATTTTTTTGTTTAATTCATAGGGACAAATGGTTTTTTGTTCGCAGTATTGAATGAATGTTTCAGCAGTGGGAAGTTCACTTTTTATCCATTCTGTCATATCTTCGACTTGATTTTTTTCGTTAACAAAATTTCGATAATATGGACATCCTCTATGTGAATTCCGTGTTTTCTTTTTTTCATTTGAACAAAATTTAGAGAGTTCCTCACTCGTTCCTTTAGATAGTTCCTCATCGTGTTTGGCATGAGGACACATATTGCTTCTTCCCTGAATTCCCACACCAATGAGTTTTTCTTTTCGAGAATCGGTATCTTTCAAGGTTTGTCTGATTGCTCTAAGTTCTTTGATGACCTGTTGTTGTTGTGAATTTGTTCGAGTGATGTAAATGATCTTTTTTTCATGAGCTAAAGCATAGTTAAGAGCTGCTGAGAGCACACAAATAGTTTTTCCAGTACCCGTACCTGATTCGATAACAAGATGAGATCTATCATTAAACGCATTTGATATCGTGGTAACGATAGCTTGTTGATGTGGCCGTGGAGTATAAGGAAAAAATTCCATGAGTAATTTCCCTGAATGTGATATTTGGTACATAGACTTGTTGGAGGGAAAATAATAAAACTAAAGTGTAAAAAGGAAGATGAGTATTCTTCACTCGAATAATCCAGGCAGAAGGAAAAAACAAATTATGAAAAAGAAACCATTTCAGCAAATCATTGATCGGCTATCACCAGTTCTTTCCGATGAACAAATAAAAATGTTACCAAAGAAATGGGAAAAGATTGGTGATGTGCTTATTCTTCGATTAGACCAACCATTGATACCTGTACAAAAAGAAGTAGCATTTGTATATGCTGAAGTGTTGAACTGTAAAAGTGTGTTGAAAGATACTGGTGGCATCATTGGGGAATTTCGATTACCTGAAATCTCATTTGTGTATGGTGACAAGGATACGGTAACTATTCATAAAGAAAATGGTGTGAAGTATAAAACAGATCCTTCTGAACTTATGTTTTCTTCTGGAAATATGGATGAACGAAAGCGAATGGGTGAAATTGTATCATCAGGTGAAGTGGTTGTTGATTTATTTGCGGGTATTGGTTATTTTTCTCTTCCAATCGCAGTTCATTCACAAGTCAAACAAGTGTATAGTTGTGAATTAAATCCAGTTGCATTTTCATATTTAGAGGACAATATTAAATTAAATCATGTGTCAGATGTGATAACACCAATTCTTGGGGATAGTCAAAAAGTTGCTCCAAAAAATGTTGCTGATCGCGTGATCATGGGTTACATTGGAGAAACGAAAGATTTTCTTCCAACAGCATTTGAATCATTAAAGAATCAAAAAGGTATCATTCATTTTCATGACACCTTTCCCGATAAAAAAGTTCCAGAGTATCCTTTGTCATTAGTTCAAAAGGTAGCTGATTCATTTCAGCGATCTGTTATCCTAAATCATGTTCAATGTGTGAAATCATTTGCTCCAGGTATCAGCCACTATGTACTTGATTTAGTAATTCAGGATGATTAAGATGTTCAAATTACATGTATATCATACGAATGATGATGATCCTAAGAAATGCACGGCAAGAAAATTAAATCGATTGGGATATGCATCGCTTCACACTAAAATACGGGAACTTCCCCCTCATATGATTCTGTTAAATCCATTTTCAAAAAAAAGTTTATCTCCTGAAGATACAAAACATGCAGAAAAACATGGCATTTTATCTGTTGATTGTTCCTGGAAAACAGCTGAACAACAATTTTTTGAATTGTCAAAAACGCATGTTTCTAGAGCGCTGCCCTTTGTTATCGCAGTTAACTCTGTTAATTTTGGAAAACCTTTAAAATTAACTACCTTAGAAGCATTTGCTGCAGCTGTTTACATTCTTGGTAATCCAAAGCAAGCTGAAGAGGTAACATCGATTTATAAATGGAGCCCACATTTTTTAACCATGAATAAAAATCCATTAGAGGATTACCGAACCGCAAAGAATAGTAAAGAAGTTATTCAGCGAATGCATGAATATTTACCAGCAGAAAAGGATGAGGTTTAAGTAAGTAATGTTATTACAGCATTAATACTGAACTTTGATTTATTATATCAAGTAATGGAAGAGATGTGATTTCAAAATGAAGAATAAGTTAGAGGGATTTTTCAAACCAAAAAGTATTGCTGTTGTTGGCGCTTCAAAGGATTCTCGTAAAATCGGTCATGCTGCATTAAAAAATATTATTATTTCAGATTATAATTGTAATTTGTATCCGGTGAATCCTCATGAAGATGAAATTCTTGGCATCCGTTGTTATAAAAAAATCACAGATATTAAAGAGGGTCTTGATTTAGTGTTGGTTTCTGTTCCTGCAAAGATCGTTCCAACTATTACGAAGGATTGTGTGAAAAAAAAGGTGAAGAACGCAATCATTATTTCTTCTGGTTTTAGTGAAGTAGGCCATCATCAACTAGAAGATGAAGTCGCTTCTATTATCAAAGATAGTGGAATGAGGGTTCTTGGACCCAATACGATGGGGTATAAGAATGCTTCAGATGGTCTTGATGCTTCTTTTGTGTTTGGTGTTCCAAGGCAGGGTAATCTTTCATTGATTAGTCAAAGCGGTGCGCTTGGTATTGGCATGATTTATTTGGCTAATAATGAGTTTGTTGGTGTTTCTAAGATCATTGGTGTGGGTAATAAACTGGATATCGATGATGATGATCTTATTGATTACTTTAGTCAAGATGATGACACTAAAGTCATTGGTTTATATATTGAAGCAGTGAAAGACGGTCGGCAATTTATGAATGCGATTAAAGCCTGTCATAAACCTGTATTAGTGGTAAAAGCTGGAAGAAGTAGTGCTGGAGCAAGAGCTACTGCTTCTCATACTGGTTCGATGGCAGGTAGTGATAAGATGTATAGTGCCGCGATTCATCAAGCAGGAGGGATTCGGTGTCGGGATATCGTTGAATTATTTGATATGGCTCGAGCGTTAGGTGGTCAACCTGCGATGAAAGGAAATCGTGTAGGAATTATTACCAATGGTGGCGGTCTTGGTATTTTGTTAACTGATGCTTGTGAAGCAAACGGGCTTGTTGTTCCAAAATTATCAAGTAAAACAGAAAAAAAGATTGATAAGATTCTTCCAGATCTCGTCAAGCCAAATAATCCTGTTGATCTGGTTGCGGATGCTGGTTTTTACCGATATGAAATGACTACGAAAGCATTACTTGAAGATCCAAACATTGATGGAATCATTGTTGCGTCCGTTCATGGTGGTTATGCTCGACCTCGGGAGTTTACTGGTGCTATTTTAAAGATGATTCGTGAACGAAAACTGCATGAGACCCATCAAAAACCAATTCTTGGAACCTGGGTTGGTGGAAAAGAGTTTGAGGATTTAGTGTGGGATTTGAAATCAGCTGGAGTCCCGATCTATCCATCTTCTTGGCGAACAGCACGGTCCATGTATGGATTATATTTAGAAGGAAAACGGTTAAAAAGAGAGGGAAAACAATAACACGTTTATTCTACCCATTTTACACCAAGGAGTTTTTCCCAATCAGGTTTTTTTCCTTTCCATTTATCAGCTGTTTCTTTTTCAACACAGT
>CAYPUK010000051.1:0-3592 GCA_964414035.1 uncultured Thermoplasmatales archaeon
CAAAACATTATTGTTTCGCAAGTTTTTTAACTTCATCCATTACGCTTTTTCGAACGTTTTCAGGAGTAAATTCTTCTAAATGACCAGGAACTTTTACTAAAGGGATTCCTTTTTCTTGCAAATATTCAATAGCCGGAAGTGCTTTTTTCTGAAATTCTTGTAAACGAGATTTTATCTTTTCTTCAGTGTCATCAGATCGTTGAATAACATCAACACCACATTTATCACACTTCCCATTTTTTGGTGGTTTATACGTTAAATGATACACTTTCCCACATTTTGGACAAATACGACGTTGCACGGTCCTTTTGATGATGCGCTCATCACTGTTATCTACAAGAACCATGAAATCAAGAGAAACATTTTTTTCAGAAACAAGTTTGAGTAAGAATTTAGCTTGATCTAACGTTCGTGGATATCCATCAAGGATCTGACCTTTGTATTCTTTATCAGCAAATTTTGATTCAAACAAGGCATTAACGATATAATCAGGACCGAATAATCCTCGTTCCACAAAATACTTTGCTTTCAAACCTAAGATCACATCATTATTCTCAGTTCCGATTTTACTAGCAATGGTTTCATCATCTACAAAACGGTTCTTTTCTTCATCCCAAAATTGGGAGAGATCTCCATCATACTCATAATTATCAAAAATACCAAGATAATGGCGGAAGATATCACCAGTTGACAATTGTTCTAAATCAAATTCTTCTGCTAACACATCAATGCGAGGTTGTTTTCCTGCACCACTTTTTCCGGTAACAATCACATTTTGAACGTTATCTAAATCTATTGAGGTCATGGTCGACTGGTAATCTGATAATTATATTTAAAATCACTCATGACCGTAAAAAAGAAACCTTGCTATGAAACAAAAGATTTTGATTATTCAACTATGGTTTCATAAAAGATGTAGGTTCCTTTCTTCATTCCTTTTTTATCATACACTTGCTGTGCATGTTCATTGTCTTTGTGAACATATAATCTGAGTAAAGGGATATGATGTTGTTTGGCTTGTTTTTGAATTTCGTTATATAATGCGGTAAACACACCTTTTCCTCTGTATTCCTTTTGAACATAAACACTTTGAATCCACCAAATATCCTGGTTTCGCCAATCACTCCATTCAAAGGTGATCATTAATTGACCGATGATGGTATTGTTTTCTTCTGCGATGAGATAAAATCCCTTTTCAGGATGAGAAAATAGCGTATGAACGCCTCGTTTAGCAATCAAGGGATCAAGATGTTCATCTTCAGATTCCTTTGCTAACTGGATGTTATGATCAATGATTGCTGATGCATCCTTTGTCGTTGCCCGTCTTATTTGCATATGTATGTGTATATGTAGATACCTATATGAAAATAATGAAAAAAGAAAATGATAGTTTTTTGGATATGATTATCGTATGCATTATTCACTATAGATCAATGGAAGAAGGACTTTGTTTTTGACATCCTCACTTGTTTCTTTATCTTTGAGAAGTTCAATAAGTTTTAATGCAAACAACATAGTTGTCGCAGGTCCTTTACTTGTAACAATAGTATCATCGACGACAACAAGATCGTCCTGAAAAGTTCCTCCTCCCTTTTTGATTTCTTCTTCCATTCCTGGATATATCGTTGCTTTTTTGCCTTCTAACACGCCAGCAGTTGCCAGCACGCTTGGGGATGCACAAATCGCGGCAACGATTTTTTTCTTTTCATTTGCTTCTGTTATCATAGATAGAACGGTTTTGTTTTTTCGTAAATTCTTAAATCCTGGTGCACCACCAGGAAGAATCAATGCATCTAACTGATCAATATTTACTTCATCTAGCGTTTTATCCGTTGTTATCGTTACATCATGGGCTCCAGTTACCTTTTTTTCTTCAACACCAATGATACTTGTGTTAATGTTTGCTCTTCGTAAAAGATCCACTACAGTTAATCCTTCGACTTCTTCAAATCCTGGTGCAAATAATACTGCGGTATTTACCATTATAACTCACCTCTAAATCATATGTTTTACACTTATGGTATCTTCGTCTACATAACGTTTATTGTAAAATAACTGTAAAACGCTTCGTAGATATTTCCTACCATTTTTCATCGTAGTTGATTTGTTAATCGACTTTTTTTGTTAAGAGATACTTTATGATGAAAAACACAATGATTGATGAGAGAGCTCCGGTGGGAAATCCGATGAATATTGAAAAAAATATGGTGGATGAAAGAATTTCAGTCACAGAAATCGTTACAAGGATAAGCGTAAGTAATGAAGCGATTATAGATATAATAAAGATGCTTGTTTGGTTCATGATTTAAAAAAGAAGGAAAAAAAGAAAAAAAGATTTTGGGTTGAAATTTAGTGTTCTGTTTAATTGTTTACGTTGAATCCAGTGACTAATCCAGCGACCATTACTAAACCAAGTTGGTTTGGTTCGCTCATGTATAGGAGTTCACCGGCACGAAATTCAACATTTTTCAGTCCGAGTGCAAGTCCTCTGTCTTTAAAGATAATACCGGGTTCATAATACGCAAGAACCACTGCTTTTGCTTGTGTTTTCAATCCAACTTCCTGTGGATTAAAAATGTATCCAGCGATAAGGGCTGCACCGAGGAGATTTTGACTTTCTGCATCAGGGGATTCTTCAACTGCCACTGGTTCAGTAGTTTGTTGAGATACTGCTAATGGCATGGTTGCAATGAGAAGAATGCTGATGAGTCCAGTTAAAACTTTTTTATTCATATTTTTCTCTACCTCATTGTATTTTTTTTATTATAAGTTGTTTTCATGTTTTAATAACTTTTCCATTTATTTTATATAAATAAACATTTAAAAATGTTTCTTATCGATAAAATTTTAATGATTCCTCTCACATTCTCATCTGCTGATACATTGGAAAAACAGATCATGATCGGATCATATGTCTTATTGATTGAACTTAGAAAACAAAATACCATACGAATTGGTAAACTAGGTCGTATTAATTTTCCTGCTTCTTGGTATGTTTATGTTGGTTCAGCGATGAATGGAATCAAGCAACGAGTCAACCGGCATTTTTCAAATCAAAAAAAACTTCATTGGCATATCGATTATTTCCTTCAAACAGCAATCCTTCAAAAAGCGTATTACAAAGAAAGTAAACAACGGACAGAATGTGAAATCGCCCATGTTTTTTCCGAAAATTTTTCATCTATTGTTTCTTTTGGAAGTAGTGATTGCACCTGTAACAGCCATCTGTTTTATGGAAAAAGACAAGATCTTGTAGCTACTATTAACCGCCTAAGATTAAAAGAATTCAACGCAAAATAATTAATATGAATCTTTCTTTTTTCAACTGGTTACTTTATGCCTAAACTGATTTACTGTTCAACAAAAGATAGTAAAGAAGCAAGAACTATTGCACAAACAATTCTTAAAGAAAAACTCGTAGCTTGTGTAAACATCATTCCTTCCGTTGAATCCATGTATCGATGGAAAGGAGATATTGAAAACCAAAAAGAAGCGGTCATGATCATTAAAACCGTTGATGAAAAGGTTAAAAGTACTATTACCCGAATTCATGAACTTCATTCGTATGATGTTCCAGAAATAATCGTTCTTC
>CAYPUK010000052.1:0-7261 GCA_964414035.1 uncultured Thermoplasmatales archaeon
CCCTCATTTCACAAAGATTCTGATGTTGGAAGTAATGAAACTGAATTGAACAAAACTAATCATAACAAAACAAATGAGAAAAAAGAGGTGTAAAAAATGCCAGTAGGAACTGAGCAAGGAGAATTTGGAAAGCATGGGAGTGATGATCAACAATTGGTCATCTTTAAAATCGCTGGAGAAGAATTTGGAGTGGACATTAATGAAGTTAAAGAGATCATTCGATGGGAAGATGTAACGAGAATTCCTAATACGGAAAGTTACATCAAGGGAGTCATTAACCTTCGAGGAAGTATTGTTGTGGTTAATGATCTTGCTATGAAACTTGGTCTTCCTTCTAAAGAAGTGGATGATGATACTCGAATTCTTGTAGTTGAAGTAGGTGGAAATACGGTTGGCATGGTTGTTGATAGTGCAACAGAAGTTTTACGGTTGGAAGGAGAAAAAGTGCAAGATGCTCCAGATATGATTACTAGTGGTATCGATCAAAATTACATCGATGGTGTTGGAGTTCTTGATGAAAAACGATTACTTACCTTACTGGATCTGTCAAAAGTCATGGTTTCGAAAGATTACGAGAAAATATTACAAGCTCAACAAGCAGCAGAACGACGAGTCTACAATAATAAAAATACTTCGAAACAAAAACAACAAAAAGCACAAGAAAAGCCTGACCAAAATACAGAAAACTTTGAACATACAGAAAATAATAAAACATTAAATGAAGATGCACATCAGGAAAAAGCAAAGGAAACAAAAAAGAAACAAGTTAAGAAAGATTAACTGGAGAAGAGAAGGATGGGATTAGATGGATTTTTTAAGAAAAACGCAGAAACTTCAGATGATATCCAAGGATTAATAGATAATAGTAAACTAATACTTGAACGAATCGTTGATCCTTTTTTTATTGCTGATAAAAATTTAACTGTTCGTTACATCAATGATGCAGCGTTAAAAGCTCTTGGGTATAGCTGGGATGAAGTTGTTGGGAAGATGAGTTGTGATAAGATTTCACAAACCCCATTATGTAACACATCTCAATGTACGTTAAAGAATTGTTTTGCAAGCAAACAAGAGGTCATTGGTAAAACACAGGCAACAGCAAAAGATGGAACAAAGATTGATATTCGTGCTGGTTGTAATGCGATTATGAACAGTAATGGCGATGTGGTTGGTGGATTTGAGTTAATTCAGGATATCACCCGCGACCGGGAAATGGGACGTCAACTTGGAGCGATGGCTAATCAATTATCCTCCTCATCTGAAGAACTTTCTAGTTCTGCTGAGGAAGTCAATGCATCTATTGAAGAAACCTCTTCAACGATTCAACAGATCGCAGAAGGTGCAAATACGACATCTACGCAAACAAATACGGTGATTGAAGAGTCTGGTAAGGCTGGTGAAGCTGCGCAGCGTGGGAAAGAATCTGCGGATCAAGTGAATCAAAAAATGGGTGAAATCCAGGAGACGACTGAGAGAGGAGCGCAAGGTATTGCAGCACTTGGTGAGAAAAGTAAGGAAATTGGTAATATCGTTGATACCATTAATCAGATCAGTGAACAAACTAATTTACTTGCATTAAATGCTGCGATTGAAGCAGCAAGAGCTGGTGATGCAGGAAGGGGATTTGCTGTGGTTGCTGATGAAGTACGAAAACTTGCTGAGGAAAGTGGTCAGGCAACAAAGCAGATTAGTAGTTTAATCACTAGTATTCAAGGTGAGATTGATAGTGCGGTTAGTAGCATGAATGAGAATACAAAACAGGTTGAGGAAGGAAGCGAAGGCGTTGCTGAAGCAGTGAAATCTTTTGATGAGTTGCCACCAATTATTCAGATGGTAGATGATGCGGCTAATGAAGTGGCTAGCGTTGCTCAAGAAAATGCAAGTAGTAGTCAGCAGGCGTCTTCAGCTATGCAGGAAGTTTCAGCTTCCATGCAACAAGTCACGGGTAGCGCTCAGGATTTAACTGATTTAGCAAATAAATTATCTAATTTAGCTAAAGAATTAAACGAGTAAGCACAACGAAATAAAAACACTAGTGAGTGATTGTCAAATCAATCACTACTCACTTTTTTTTAAAATGGTGATTTTTGAAATCTCCAGATAACTACATCATCATCTGATAAGATATAGTGGCTACAGCCTTTATTGCCATACTGTCCGTTTACTTCAAATTGCCAGTATTTATTGGTCATTCCATTTGGAATACCATTGATTGATTCAATGAAAAAGGAATCATACCCAGTAAAATAGGTTTTGTTAACTGAAAAATGATACCGTTGAGCAGTCTGATTTAAAAGAGAATAAACTGTGTTATTTGTGGTTTTTATATATGTGTGGGTTACTGACCAGTTGTCTGAAATAATAGTGATGGTGACATTCTCTATTGATGATGAATCTTGAGTGGTAACGGTTCCAGGTAATTCTATTTGATTTGTGGAAATTGCAAAAATGGTTATAATAACAATGATGACTAATACTAGATATATTCCTAGTTGTACTATTGTCTTTTTTCTCATATTTTTTTTCACTTTTTATGTTTTTAATGAGTTTACATACCAATAAGACTGATGATCCGTATATTGTTCTAAAATCAGCCATTGATTAAAATCATTCAATTTTTTTAATAAAGTACTATTGTAGTAGCAATTTTTCGATTGCTGCTTTGCTTGTTTAATTTGCACTATCCATTCATTACTCTGTTGCTCTGTAAGATTACTTCTTATTTTATACCCATGGACATAAAGATGAAGATGTTGAATGAATTTATCTGCTTGATATGTACAGGTGTAAGGGTAGGAGGTATCAATATGATACACCTGATTGTTAATGGAAAAAACGACCATGTCAAGAGTAGCATTGGTATGAATGATAAATGTGTTTGATCCTATCAGCACAGGTTTTTTTGTGGAAAGATGAAAGAATCTATTGTTCATATAAATCCCAGTTATCCGTGGGGAATGAACATAAAAGTAAGGTTGGTTTTGAGTCATATCGTTTTGAAATGAATCTATTTGTTCTGTGTTGTCATCTTCATCCTTTTCGGTTCCTTCTTTTGAATCATTAGAATCATTTTGATCTGATGAACCATGAGTTTCTTTTTCATCAGAAAAAAGAATGGTAACAGGAAATGATGTTCCTCTTAATGCAATGATTGCATAGGCAGTCATCCATTCTGGATTAAGATGTGATGATTCAGTATATTTAAAACTTCCATCAGATTTTTGCATATTCAGTAAAAAGTCTAAGGCGGTCGGATGAGATATATTCCAAATGAATTCATTCATCGATGTGTTAAGTGTAGTTAACGCTGAGATTGCCCATGCTGTTGATGCAGTGTTTGGTGCTCCCCAACTTGTAAATCCGCCATTAGCATCCTGCTGGTCTTTTAAGAAATCAACTGCGCTTTGAATAGCATCCGAATCTTCAGATATACCAATTACTCGTAATGCCATAATAGCTAAAGCAGTGGTGTCAACATCATTCCATCCACCAGTATCTTCTTGTTTTTCAAGAATAGTTTGTTTTATCTTTGTTCCTAGTGTTTGATTAATGGTGTTATTTTTTAGACAAGCAAGTGAGAAAACACCGAAGCAATCATCATAAATGTTATTTTTTTCTCCAAATTGATTGTCTGAATAAAAAGATAAGAGTTTTTCGGTTAAAAAGGGTTTTTTTTGTTGAATGCGTGAATTGTTTCGTGCTGCTAGTCCAAGGATATGTCGTTGCCAATCTGTTGCTTTATCTGATTCATTGAGTAGTTCTATTGAGGAAAGCAAGTAGTCAGTTAAGTGATTAAAAGATGCTGAGGTATCGTTAACACTAGCAAAAGCCATGGCAACCCATGGTGAAATGGAAAGTCCTCCGATGGCTCCATCTGATTGTTGTTGATTTTTTAAATAAGAAATGGCACTAGCGATTACTGGATGATCTTTTGGTAATGGAAATGTTGGATTGTTCATAGACGATGCGTTACCTTCAGTAAATGGTTCAAATGAAAGGAAGATACATGAACTGATAATGATGAGTACAACGAGGTTATTTTTGTGCATAGTGCATGATCTGTACAGGTTAACATTATATATCTAAATAACAGTTAAGGTAATGGTTGTAATCAATATGGGTAATAAGAGTGTGTTTAAGGCATTAAGTAGTGAGACTCGAATTAAAATTTTAAAAATTCTTTCAAAAGAACAACTTCATATTACAGGTCTAGCAAAAAAAATTGGGATATCTGTTCCGGTGATGTCTCGGCATGTTGAACTGTTAGAGAGATCTGGTTTGGTTAAAAAACGAGTACTTGGTAATCTTCATTTACTCACCGTTGACTTTTCTCTTGTGGAACAAGCGTGGAATGAACTCAGTGATCAAACTGAACTAGAAATTTCCAAAGATGAAACATTATTTGATGCATTAAAACAGATCCCTGAGATTTCCTTTAGTAAATATAAAGATAAACAATTCATTAGTTCAATCAATGGTGAAAAGGGATATTATGTGTATGAGGTTAATGGAAAACCTCCTAATGTTTCAATTGATGAATTTACTTTAAAAAAAGATGCTTTGATTTCTTTAAAAAAAATCATTCCTATCGAAAAAAAGGAAATCAATGTGAAAGTACGAAAGAAAAGAAAATAGTATATTTGAAGAACCCTTATCGTTACCCAAATAGGTAATACTCATTGCTATATTAAATAAGTATAAATAGAATGTTTGAAATACCCGTTTTTTAGGAGGCAATGTCGTTGAACACATCAAATAATAATTTTCAAAACATAGTAATGCTAAGTATTGTAATGCTGTTAATACTCCCAACTATCTCAGCAAATCAACTAGTGCAAGGATCTGAACACATGGATGACCTCGCTGTCACTCTTTATGATAACGCAGATCGCATGTTTACGATCGATGAAGAACGGTACACCATATCTGGAACCAATGCATTAAGCGCATTTTTAGTTGCAGCTGAACAAGAAGAATACACATATCAAATAAGTGATGAGTATTATGAACAATTTTCATCATTTTTAATCACATCAATCAATGGTATTGAAAACCAAGGAATGGATGGTTGGCAGTTTTGGGTTAACTATCCAGAAGACGAAATTCCTATGATAGGAGCTAATGATTATGAACTCACTGAGGGAGACGTGGTTTCTTGGTTTTATGGAGGATATGGAGTAAATCCAGAGACAAGCGACCATGTCATAACCATTGAAATTTCCATAGATACAGACGAAACCAATCCTTCACTTTCACTAACTAAACCAAATGATGGAGACATTTATCTAAATAACAATCTATTGTTCACCATTCCTTTTATGTATATTTCAGTAATCATAAAATCAATCGAACTAATAGCTGAAGCAACCGATGAAGAATCAGGTATTGAAACAGTATCATTTGCAATTGATGGAACAACACAATATACTGATTATACACAACCATACACCTGGGAATATGCACCGTCCTCTGGATTCAAAAAAACGAGGTTAACAGTGACCGCAACTGATCGCAGCAATCATCAACACATCTTAGATCAATCACTACTTTTCATCGGTTAATGAAATCTAAAACTAGATTTTTTTCTTTCTTTTACACCAATATATTCAACTGAATATACAAAGAAAAAAAGAAAGGATGATAAATGAACATAGCAAACACTATAGCTACATTCATAAATATTTACTTAGAAGCAAATCTTCCAAGTTATACGTTCGAAGTTCCCACGCTTTACAAATCATAATCTCGGCGCCTCCCCACTTTAAGGCAATACCAAGCAAACAATCTCTCATTTATCAACTCTTTCATTTATTCAAATATTAAGTCAAAAAAATAAAAAAAAATAATTATGAAACAAATAAAAAAACGATAAACCAAGGTTAATCCTGCAAAATCCGATCAACAGTATTTAACAAGGTATCCTTATCAAACGGTTTTAAAATATAATCAGACAATCCTTCACTCAACAATGTTTCCTTCCGCTTATCAGAAATCTCAAGCACACTCATAAACGCTACTTTCAAATCATCATGAGTCTTTTTAATCCGATTAAACACATCCCAACCACTCATCCCCGGCATCATAATATCAAGCAACACTAAATCAACATCAGTATCTTCAAGCTTATCAAGACATTCCTCACCACTATAAGCAGGAACTACTTCATATCCACCAATTTCAAGAACCGTACGAGTCAAATCAACAATATCAGGTTCATTATCAACAACCATAATTTTTTTCATCGTGTTCAAACACCATTCCATCAACAATACAAAGCATGCAACCTTGTATACTGTCAATGCATATAAACACTTTATCCTTTTTAACCTAACGATTTATAAATCCTAAAAAATTACTAGAATCTTTAAATTAGATAAACTGTATTCACCAAAAAAGGAGATAATTACGTGGCCGACCAACCTAACAAGGTACCAATTAAAACAAAACTTTTCGCTCACCTAGAAACCATGAGACCATACACAGTCATCTGGTGTGGACTTGTAAGTCTTGCTGGTGCTTGCTTAAGCTGGGGACAATTACCACCACTTGACGTGGCCATACTTTCGTTTATTGTTCCTATTATGGGGTGGATCGCTGGCTTATATCTTTCAGACTTTCTAGATAGAAAATTAGATCAAATCGAAAAACCACATCGACCCATACCGTCTGGGAGAATTAAACCATACGAAGCAATTCTAGTGGGATCAATATATGCAATAATTGGGACTCTTTTTTCATGGTATCTAGGAATTAAAAATTTCAGTCTTGTCTTCGTTGTTGCACTCCTTGTATTAACCTACACTTCCATAGCAAAATCAAGAGGATTCCTCGGCCACATTAACCGAGGAATTGTCACCGTTGCCGCTTACTTATACGGCGTCTTTACCTCACCTATCTCTTTAGAAGCAATACCAATATACATTTGGTTACTTGCTCCTGTATTTCTTTTTCATGATGCAAATAGTAATCTTGTAGGTGCAATACGAGATATGGAAGGAGATAAAAAAGGAGGATATCAAACCATACCAGTTAAATACGGAATTAAAAAATCAATTGGATTATCCGCAATTCTTACCTGCATTTGGTTTCCACTCGCGTTAATCCTTCCACTTACATATAATTTCGTTTCACAGTTTTACTATTACCTTATCCTTATTGATGTCATAATTCTCATTTCATTTTACCTCTTCTTCTTTTGGTCCCTCGAATCATATTCAAGAAAAAAGGCATTAAAATATCATGAATTCTTTGTCATTGAACG
>CAYPUK010000053.1:0-14922 GCA_964414035.1 uncultured Thermoplasmatales archaeon
GGTTCAAAAAAGAGAGAGGACAATATTTTTCCATGCAGAAGGGTCGTTGCTTTTTCTCCTTTTGCATACGGAATCATTTTTTCAGCATATCTTAAGATATGATTAATCTCCGTTTTTGAAAAATCTTTTATTGAGATGATATCTTTTCCTGTAAAATCCATTGAAATCAAAAGTGTGGTGATAGTATACGAGTTTAATAAAGTTTTTAATAATGAACAATTTATATATTATGTATTGTTAAAATATTGTAAAGAATGATATCTTGAAGAAAAACGCTGGGTTTTTATGCACAAACCTATATATAGTTTGGAAAACTACTACTATCCTTAAGGAGTAAACCTTGAATAATGAAGTAAGTTCTTTAAGAACCTATCTTTATTATCATAATCCTCTGTACCTTTGTGCTGAGAGGAGTTGTCTGTAATGTCAAAAAGTTCATCTGATGAAGAACTCTTAGAAAAAATTCACCAAATACTGGATGAATCTTCAGCTGAATCGGAGAAAAAACGTCATAATCGCTATCTTTCTTCATTGGAAAGACGATTATCTCATGAACAGAGAATCGGCCATCCATCTAGATCTTCACATCAATCATCTGATAAGAATTTAACGCCACGAGTGGTTATTCGTAAACAACAAAAACCTGTTCAGCGGAATGAACAAAAACAAGAGGGAAAAATTGTTACTTTTAAAGAAGGAGTTAGGTTTATTCCTGCAGAAGATTTGAATCTCTCAGATACTGAACTTTTTGAAGTTGAAAAACCTCCTCTTAGACCTGAAGAAATCCCAGAGTTCATTGAAGTCAAACCTGAACAAAAAGAAGAAACTGAAGAACTTGTTTTCAAAGAAGAAAAGCCTAGTGAAGAGGAACCATTGACAATCACCATTAGTTCAGAAACAAGTGAAGAAGATGAATCATTGCCTCAATGGCAAGCAATTGAAGAAAAGGAAGAAAAAGAGGAACCTGTGGAAAAACCAATCACTAAAAGGAAAAAAAGAGGGTTTTTCAAACCTGAAAAGGAAAAGAAAGAGAAAACACAAACGTTTTCTGAATTTGAGAAACAGCCTTTGAAAAAAATAGAAAAAACATCTGATGATATTTGGGAACCACTTGATGAAAAAAAGAAAGAATCATCATCTAATAATGAAACAAAACGGATTGGGAAAACACCCGATAAAGAACAAACGAAAAAGAAAGAAAAAAAATCTTCATCAGATCAAAAAGTAAATAAAAAATCCGGTGAAGAAAAAAAGAATGAGGAGAAAAATAAATCTCAATCAGATTCACCTGGATTTCAATATAATGATTATATCTTGTTTCAAAAAACAATTAAGATTAATGATAAAGAGAAACGCACCATTCATTTTTTTGCAAAAGAACCACCAGAAACCGGTGAACCAGCTGAGTTACCGGAGGATTATGAAGTAAAAATCAATCGGAAAACTGGTGTTCCATACATTCGAAAGAAACAGCAATAGCTAGTTTTTTTCAATGATCTTTTTTTGTTATCAAAGACTTATTAATCCCTTCTTCCTTATGTACCACCGGGTTTCTTAACATGACGTGGAATGGTCCGTTGAACAAGATTGATGATTTTAGATATGAGATTCCATCTTCTTATAAAGGAGTCAACAAGAACTTACAAATGAAAACATCAGCATTGATTTATGCTTCAGAAAAAATGATTCCTTTGTTGAAACAGGATAATGCTCCTGAGCAGACTGCAAATATGACCATGCTTCCAGGTATCGTTGGTAAAGCAATGGCCATGCCTGATATTCATTGGGGGTATGGATTTCCCATTGGAGGTGTTGCTGCAACAGATGCTGAAAATGGTGTTATTTCTCCTGGTGGCGTAGGTTTTGATATCAATTGCCTTCATGGAGATGCAATGGTCCTTCATGAACATGGATATCGGATGAAAATTAAGGATTTTGAAAATACTTGGGAAAACGATCGGATAAAATGTGCAAATTTTGGAGAGAAAATAAAAAATACGGATATTAACGCATTTATGCAGTTTGAAACAAAGAAAAAAATCTTTGAAGTTACTACTGAGAGTGGAGAAAAAATCATTGCTACTGAAGATCATCCATTTTATACTCCAAATGGGATGATCCCATTAAATGAAATTGAGAATCCTGGAATGATTGCAGTCTATCCTTTTGAAGGTGTTGACTATTCTAAACCATCTGATGATGTGATTGTTTCAGAAGAAGATATTTTAGATTTGCCCCTAGAAAAAAATTTGTCTCAAACGATCGATGAATTAAAGAAAAGAGATCTCCTTCCCTTAAGATCAAATAATGAAAAACTTCCATATTTATTGAAGTTGATGGGGTATATCTTTGGAGATGGAACGCTTTATTTTTCAAAGAACAAAGGAACGATTTGGTTATATGGTGAACCAGACGATTTAGAAGAATTGCGAAAGGACATTAAACGTATTGGATTTAATGGATCAAGAGTATATAAAAGAGAACGAAATCATGAAATTAAAACGATGTATGACACGATTCGTTTTCAAAGAGATGAACATAGTGTTAAATTAACTGCTTCTAGTCTTGCTGCTTTATTATGGGCGATGGGAACTCCTTGTGGAAATAAAAGTGCTCAGAATTATTCGGTTCCACCATGGATTATTAATTTAACGTTGTGGCAAAAACGATTATTTATTGCTTCTTTTTTTGGAGCTGAGCTTTCTTCACCTTCAACAGTGACTAATCATGAGTACAATTTTTATCCTCAACTGTTATCGATGAATAAACATGAACAATATCTTGAAAGTGGTTATCAGTTTTTAAACGATATAAAAACGTTACTGAAAGAATTCGATGTGTCCTCAAGTATTATTGGTAAAAGGAAGGAATATGTGAATAAACAAGGAATTGTTTCGTATAGATTAAGATTACAGATTTCTTCATCAACTGAAAATCTTTTAAAGTTATGGAAAAAAATTGGATTTGAATATAATAAAAAGAGAAGACATCTTGCTAATAGTGCGATTTATTATTTACAACTCAAAAAGAAGGTATTAAAAAATCGAATTCTTGCAGATAAGAAAGCAAAACAATTACAAAACGATGGTGTTTCGCCATCAAAAATCTTTAGATTACTTGAGTCAACGTATGTCAATAAACGGTTTCTTGAAAGATCACTTTACAGTCCAAGAAAAACACCACCCCGAGTTGCTTTTAATTTTCCTAAGTTCAAAGAATTCGTTGAATTGAAAACAAAAGGACTTGGTAATTCAGGGATTTTATGGGATAAGATACTGCAAAAAAGAACGGTGAAAACTGATGGGAAGGTCTATGATTTCAATGTAGCAGACAGCCATCATAATTTTATTGCTAATACTTTTGTTGTTTCGAATTGCGGCGTCAGATTAGTTCGCACTAATCTTTCTGAAAACGATCTGAATGAAAATATAATCCATCAACTCGTGGATAAAATGTTTAAGAATGTCCCATCAGGTCTTGGATCGAAAGCAAAAGTCCGGTTGAGTAATAATGAATTAAAAGAAATGTTAACGATGGGCGCTCAGTGGGCAGTGGATCAAGGTTATGGTTGGAGCGAAGATCCATTAATGCTTGAAGAAGAAGGTTGTTTAGATGAAGCAGATGTTTCCCAAGTTTCCTCTAAGGCGATGAAAAGGGGTATTCCTCAGGTTGGATCACTTGGTGCAGGGAATCATTTTTTGGAGATTCAACGAGTTGCTGATATTTATGATGAAGATGTCGCAAAAACGTTTGGGATTACTGAAAAAGGACAGATCACGGTGATGATTCATACTGGTTCTCGGGGCTTTGGTCATCAGGTGTGTTCTGATCATTTACGTACGATTGAGAAGGCAGTGAAGAAATATAATATTTTTTTACCGGATAAACAATTGGCGTGTGCTCCAGTGAACTCCAAAGAAGGGGAGAATTATTTGAAGGCGATGGCAGCTGCAGCTAATTTTGCGTGGTGTAATCGTCAGATGATCGTGCATTGGGTTCGGGAATCTTTTGAATCAGTGTTGAATAGTTCATCTGAAGATCTTGGTATGCATATTGTATATGATGTGTGTCATAATATTGCAAAGCGCGAGGAACATGTTGTTGATGGTAAGAAAAGAGAGTTGATCGTGCATCGGAAGGGGGCTACGAGAGCGTTTGGTCCTAGTAGATCTGAGATTCCTTCGAAGTATCAGGATGTTGGTCAACCCGTGCTGATTCCTGGAGATATGGGAACGGAAAGTTATGTGTTGCATGGTGTGGATGGTAGCGAGGAAACGTTTGGGTCGACCTGTCATGGTGCTGGTCGGGTGATGTCTCGGAGTAAATCTCGGAAGAAGTTCTGGGGTGAGGATGTAGTAAAAGATCTTGGTAAGCGTGGTATTTATGTGCATCCAGCAAGTTTTAAGGTTGCAGCTGAAGAGGCATCTGGATCATATAAGAATATTCGAGAGGTTGTTGATACTGTTGATGGAGCTGGTATTTCTAAGAAGGTGGTTCGATTGCAACCGTTAGGTGTGGTGAAAGGATAAATTCATCCTTTTTTTGTTGTTGGAATAGACCAATGACTTTAAATCTTAGAAACGGTATATGGAGCTTAGGATGGTGATGCATGTTTGAGTCATAATAAAGTAGAAATTGTTGATTTTGACGATGTTGATCTTGAAGGAGCAACCGTTATCGCGGGTTTTCCTTCGATAGGACTAGTCAGTACGATTGCTGCGAATTATTTAATTGATGCGTTGAATTTGAAACAGATCGGTGCTTTGGATTCTAAGGATTTTCCTGCGTTATCCGTGGTTCATACGGGTGAACCATTGTCACCGGTTCGTATTTATGCTGGGATCCAACCGAATGGACACAAAATTGTGGTGTTTGTTTCTGAGTTTAAACCGAAACCGCATTTGATCAATGAGATCTCTTGTGCGATCATGGAATGGGTGAATCAGAAAAAGTGTGGTTTGTTGATTTCTCCCGAAGGTATGGTTGTTGAAGGAAAGAATGAAGGATCAGTTGCTGAAGCGTATGCGATTGGATCGACTAATGATATTCGTCAGCAGCTTGCTATGAAGCAGATTTCTCAGTTTAAAAATGGGATTATCGCAGGTGTTTCTGGTGTCTTGTTGAATAAGGGTAAGCAAGCTCAGTTTAATGTGATTTCGATTTTAACTGAGGCTCATCCGAAGTATCCTGATGCTCGTGCTGCAGCTGCAGCCATTAATGTGATCGCAGCTATTATGGATGTGGATATTAATGTTGCACCGTTGTATGAGGAATCTGAACGGATTGAAAGTCAGCTTCAGAAATTCCATAAGCAAGCTAAACCAATGGTTTCTAGTGGTCGAGCACCGCAACCGAATATGTATGGCTAATCTAGTTTAGTCATCTTTTTTTTCTTCTTTTTTAAGCTAGGTTTTTTATTTACGAGTTTGTTTCATTTTTTTTGTATGGTAACATCAAATATTCCTCGGTCTCATCCGCGTTATGAGTCGTTGATGATGCGTGAGAAGTTAGCAGATGGTTTTCATCAAGGATTCGTTCATGAAACAGGGTTGATTGCTCATGGTCGTGGTGAAGCGTTTGATTATTTACTTGGTGAAAAAACCTTATCGATTGCTGACCGGGCAGCTCAAGTTGCTGCGGCAGTGTTACTTTTGGCAAATCGTCCGGTGATTTCAGTGAATGGTAATGTGGTTGCATTGGTTGCTGAGGAAGTCGTAGATCTTGCTACTAGGATTCCTGCTAAGATTGAGGTGAATTTGTTTCATCGAACTGAGGAACGTATACATCGATTGGTTTCACGGATGAAAAAAGCGGGTGGATCTAATATTTTAGGAGAGAATGCTACTGCTCATATTGAAGGGTTGGGTCATGATCGTGGATGGTGTGAAAAAGAAGGTATTTTTGATGCTGATGTTGTTTTAGTTCCGTTGGAGGATGGTGATCGCTGTCAAGCATTGAAAGAGATGGGGAAAACGGTGATCACTATTGATCTGAATCCGTTGTCCAGAACGGCTAAGACTGCTCATGTGAGTATTGTGGATAATGTGGTTCGGTCGGTTCCTCGTCTTTGTTTTTGGGTGGATGAGTTAAAAAAGAAATCTAATAGTGAGCTAGTTGCGTTAAAGAATGAATGGGATAATGATTCTAATCTTCATATGGTTCTAAAAAGTATTTGTTCTCGGTTTCAAAAAGACTAAAGTATTAGCTTTTGTTTCGGGTATGATATGAGTCTATTACGTAGTCATTATTCGATTGATGTTTCAGATGAGCAGTTTGGTTCTTCTATTACGGTTGCTGGTTGGATTGAGGATATTAGAAATCTTGGTTCTATTGCGTTTATTATTCTTCGTGATAAGAAGGGAACATTGCAGGTTACAGGGTTGAAAAAGGAACATCCTGAGATTTTTAAGGAATTGGTGGATCTTCCTCGTGAATCCGTGGTGTCTGTTACTGGTTTGTGTCAGGAAAGTGGAAAGGCACGGAATGGTTACGAAGTGCTTCCGAAAAAGGTTTCTGTGTTATCAGTTGCTGATTCTCCATTGCCGTTGGGTGTGGTGGATAAGGTTGATGCTGATTTGGATACTCGTCTTGATAATCGGTTTATTGATCTACGAAAACCTGAGGTGAAATCTGTTTTTCAGATTCGGTCAGCTGTGATTGGTGCAGTGCATGAAACGTTGAGATCATTAGGGTTTGATGAGGTGCATACGCCAAAGTTGATTGGGACGTCTTCTGAGGGTGGTACGGATGTGTTTAAGGTTGGTTATTTTGAAAAGGATGCGTTTTTGGCTCAGTCTCCACAGTTGTATAAGCAGATGTTGATGAGTACGGGTCTTGATCGGGTGTATGAGATTGCTTGGTATTTTCGGGCTGAAGAACATAATACCCGTCGTCATTTGAATGAGTCTACTGCTGTTGATGTAGAGATGGCGTTTATTGATAGTGAAGAAGATGTCATGCAGGTGTTGGAAGAACTTGTTGCTTCGATGTGGTTGAGAGCAAGCGAGCAATCTGTTGCGTTGTCTGTATTGGATAAATCTATTGATGTTCCAAAGACTCCGTTTCGCCGGGTGACCTATGATGAGGCGTTATCGTTACTTAGTAATCGTGATTGTGAGGTTGAATGGGGTGAGGATTTAAGTACTGAGGAAGAACGGTTGTTAGGAGAGATTATGGGTGAGCAGAGTCATGATTTTTATTTTATCACGCGATATCCGTTGTCTGCTAAGCCGTTTTATACGATGCCTGAAGGTGATAAGTATTCTCGTGGTTTTGATTTGGAATGTAAGGGTGTGGAATTGGCATCGGGTAGTCAGCGTATTCATCAAATTAATTTGTTAAAGGATCGTATGAATGCATTGGGTTTAGATGTGAAGGCTTTTGAATCGTATTTGAAGGGATTTCGTTTTGGTATGCCCCCTCATGGTGGTTTTGGTTTTGGTATCGAACGATTTATGATGGAATTATTGGATATTTATAATATTAGGGAGTGTATCTTGTTTCCTCGTGATCGAACTCGTTTGTATCCGTGATCTCTTTGATAGAGTCCCCCTCCCCCAGATTATCTGCAAATGTCGTAAAGGTTATTGGAAAATTATTTAAATCTGTGGGTGTCATTTAGAATAATTGCCTTTTTTACTTGGTTAAAGTAAAATAATAAGATATATGAAAATATATATCCACGTAATAATTATTATAACTTACATGTGGGTAACAATGAAAAATTCGGAGAATAAGACCGTATGACATCCAAGTTAAATAGTGCTGTCTGGAAACAAGCAAACACGCTTTTTGGCCGTCCGAAAGATCAATGGATGCGTATTGATCATATTATTTATGATAATGACAATTATTTCAGCATTCCACCTGAAAAAGCTGAACAAAACCGGTTTGAATCCATAAAGGAAAGCGTGCAGCATCATTACACCAAAAGTCGATTTTATCACGAACTATGCAATGAATATAAGTTCTCTCCATCCGACTTAAAAGAAACTGAAGATCTTAAAAAAATCCCAATGGTGCCAGACACATTCTTTAAGGAATATCCTAAAGAACATCCAAAATCAGTTTTTGAATGGCTACAAAAAATCTCAACAGTGGATATCGGGGAATATAATTATCGAGGAAGAAACATGCAAGGATTCCTCCGATGGACAGAAGATCGATTAGAAGGACTAGTGAATCATTCTTCTGGAACCACGGGAAATTATAGTTTAATGTTTCGAGATAAAGTAACCTATCAACGATTTTATTATGCTGCAGTAAAAACGTTGTTAGAAATACCGCCCCGCCTCGAAGATACTCCTCATTATGTGTATCCTGGTTCACCAAATACATTTCTAACTATTGGTCGCTGGTTAAGTGAAGGAGGAAAAGTATTTGCTAAGGATCACCGACATTTTTTGACAGAGCGAGAGATCAGCATGACCATAGCTCGGTTGATGTCAACAGGCTATGCAAAGAATTTCAAAGAAAAATTGATCTTACGTAAACTAAAGAAAGCAATGATCAAAGGAGAAAAAAAACTACTTGATCTTTTACAAAAACTTGATAAGAAACATGAACAAACCATCATTATCTCACCACCATTTCAATTATTCAGCATGATGATGATCATGGAAAAAGAAGATATCCACCTTGATCTTGGTGAAAGTAACAGCGTTGTTTTTACTGGTGGTGGATGGAAGATCTTTGAGGATAAGAAAGTACCGTTAGAGGAATTTGCTGGTTTAGTTGAAAAAACACTTGGTATTCCTCCTTCTTCCTATGTCGATGTGTATGGGATGAGTGAAATGAATGGTCTTGCTATCTCTTGTGAAGCAGGATATAAACATTTACATCCTTGGATTCATCCTATGGTCCTTGATGATAATGAAGGTGATGTTGGATTTGGGACATTTGGACGCTTTGCCTTTTTAGATCCCGTCGCACATAGTTACCCGGGTTACATTATGACCGGTGATCGAGTGAAATTGTTAAAACGATGCCCAGTGTGTGATAAAACAGGTTTTGTTCTAGAATCAGATATTTCTCGGATGGCAGGATCTGAAGCAAAAGGTTGTGCAAATCTTATGAGGGGAATGATGGCTGAAGAACTTCGGAAAGTTGAAGGAGACCGATGAATGAATAAATTAAGGGAATGGAAAGAAAAAGGATATTTTTTTGATATCCATTGGACAAAAACGTTTGCTCGTACCATTCCAACCTTGCTTTGGCTTTCCTTAAGACACCCATTATTAGTCCTCAATGCAAACAAGGGATGTAAGGAAGGTCCATTGAATTTAAAACCAAAAAAACGACCGTATACTATTCCACCATTTTCAAAGGATATGAAGTTTTGTTCATCAAATAAACGATATTTGCGACCAACCTTTCTTTGTAATCATCACGAACCTGAAATCATTGCTATGGCTCATAAATTAGGAGCATTTCAAAAATCAGATCTTGAATATGCCAAAACCGTGTACAAATTCGTGAACATGCAAGTTCGTATTGATTTTTCACCTCCTAAAAGTGCAGTTGAATGTTTACGACGCGGTCATGGAACTTGTATTGATAAATTAAATTTATTCATCGCTCTTTGTAGGGTAGCAGGTATTAAAGCCCGATATCGATTGTACAGTTTTCAGGGAGTAGAAGAATTATATAACATTTATGTAGCAGCTGATCCCTTAGTGAAAAAATGGGTGGATGCTCTAAATTTTTTTGTGTTACATGGAAGTGGTGAAGCATTTGTTGATGGAAAATGGCAGATTTGTGATGTTTCTGCAGATTTTTATCATGCACCACCACAAAAGATTCCCATTCCTCATTTCGGTGAAAATCCCGCAGCTCTCTGGATCAAACCAGCTCATGGGGTATGGAAACCTGAAGGTCTGCCTATTGGTTTTAAGTTTTTTATGAGTCTTCCATTTTATTTATTCCGTGGAACTGGAAGAGCGATTAATAAAAACATTCGTGGTAATTTTGAAAAAGGAAAACAGATGCTTGAAACCATTGATTTAGATGAATACGATAAAGAGATCAGAAAGACATATAAACCACGATGGCATGATTCAGCTCGAAAAGCAAGTAGGGTTCTTGATCGATTGTAATTCATCGAATCTTTATAATTTTTAGACAAAAATGTTTTAAAATAGTGGTTGTTAATTGGGATTTGCACTCAACGTAATATTTGATGCGATGGAAAGATGGATTGATAGATTATGAAACGAATTGGTGTGTTAACTGGGGGCGGTGATTGCCCAGGTTTAAACGCGGTTATCCGAGCTGTTGTTCGAGCAAGTATTCAATACGAATGGGATATCGTTGGTATCCGTAATGGATGGAAAGGATTAGTTGATGGTGAAATTGAATTACTAACTGATTACGCTGTTTCTGGCATTCTTCCTAAAGGAGGAACGATACTTGGATCTTCTAGAACTAATCCATATAAGAATCCAGAGGATTTACAGAAGGTAAAAGATAATTTGAAACGATTTGGGATTGATGCCTTAGTTGCCATTGGTGGAGATGACACTCTTGGTGTTGCAATGAAATTGAACAAGGAAGGTATCCCGGTCGTTGGAGTTCCAAAAACAATCGATAATGATTTATCTGGTACTGATTACACGTTTGGTTTTGATACTGCAATTTCAATTGTGACTGAAGCAATAGACCGGTTGCATACGACGGCTGAATCGCATCATCGAGTTATTGTCGTTGAGGTGATGGGACGGCATGCTGGGTGGATTGCAACCATGTCGGGTATCGCTGGTGGTGCTGATGAGATCTTAATTCCTGAGGTCCCATTCGACATCGAAGACGTATGTACACATCTAAAAGCTCGGTATGATAAGGGGAAGAATTTTAGTATTGTGGTCGTTGCTGAAGGAGCGAAACCAAAAGAGGGGGGAATGGTAGTTACTCAGTCTGATGAAAAGGATGAATTCGGTCATGTTCGTCTTGGTGGTATTGCTCATTCGTTATCCCGTGAGATTAAGGACCGATTAAATGTCGATACCCGGGTGACCATTCTTGGGCATGTGCAACGTGGGGGTACTCCTACGGCTCATGATCGGGTGTTAGCTACTCGATTTGGTGTAAAAGCAGTTGAATTGATCCGGGATGGCAATTTTGGAACAATGGCTGCGTTGCAGGGTGATGATATTGTTCCGGTTACCTTAGAGGAAGCGGTGTCTAAGTCTAAAACGGTGAAGATGGAATTGTATGATATCGCTAAGATCTTTTTTGGGAGATAATCCCTTTTTTATTTAGATGAAAAAGATGAGATAAAAAGGAAAGCTTTAATGGTAGACTTGTATTCAGATGTGGTAAGACCTGAAAGGTAAACAAGGATGGATTAAGGATGTCTATAAAAAAGGAATTGCTTTCGCAGTTATCGGTACAGCAGTTAAAGGAATTAGCAGGTAAGAAAGGAGTATCATTTTCTAAGAATGATAAACAAAAACAGTATTATGCTGAATGGTCTGAAAAGGATCAGATGATTGATATGATGACAGATAATAATGATATATCTGTTAAAGAAATCGAGGATCATATCAGATCATATAAAACCTAATTTCTTTTTTTGGATCTTTTTTTCTTATTTTTTTATCGGTGTTTTTTTACATTTTTTTTCTGACAATATGATTCTACTGGGCATTTACTGCAAAAAGGAGAAATCGGTGTGCAAATGGTTTGTCCAAAGGTGACGAAGAGGTGATTAAATGTTTTCCAGTAGGTTTTTGGTAGTATCTTTTTTAGCGCAATCTCGGTTTCTTCAGGGGTTTTGGTATTAATCCATCCAAGTCTATTCGAAATCCGGTGACAATGAGTATCAATTGGTAAATAGTCTGTTTTATTGTGTCCATAAACCATTACGATGTTAGCTGTTTTTCTCCCTATTCCTTTGATGCTAAGAAGATCATCCATGTTATCTGGGACCTTCCCATTATATGAATCAATAAGTGTTTGTGAGATGTCCTTTATTCTTTTAGCTTTGACCTTATAAAAACCAACTGGATAAATACGCTTTCTAATGACCTGTTCTGAAAGGGATAACATCTTTTGGGGCGTATTGTATTCTTTGAGTAGTCGTTTGGATGCTTCCTCAGTTACTTCATCTTTTGTTCGAAGGCTAAGAAGACAGGAGATAAGGACAGTATATGGTGTTTTTGGGATCATCTCCCATTTATCTCGGGATACGAGAGGCTGTGGATGTGTGTGATAATGGTTTTGTAGTATTTCCATGACGTTATCGATGTTTCTTTCTTCCATTGATAGCAACAACTCATAGGACCATGTAAGAGGGAGGTTTTATTCTTACTGTTTTTTTAATGAATTCTCATTTTTTGTAAATAGACGAATATTTTAAAGTAAAATTTAAATATTAATAATTATATTATTTTAATTGGTATGTGAATCAAATGATAAAGGGTATTTGATACTTATTTATCATCTTAGGTTCAGAAAGCATCGGGGAAATTTAATTTCTACCGTATGCTACCTTCACATGCCACATGATTTTTTGATTTATTTTCCGACACTCGGAAAATGAATTAATTCAACAACATTAAATACACAGAAATTATGTTTTATTATGTAGGTAAGATGGGAAGATAAAAAAAATCACAAGGTTGCCATGTAATGTAAAAACTAACTTATGTGATATTGAGGTGGAGCATAATGACTACCTATAAGAATATCGTTGCCGAATTAAGACGTGCCGAGGAAAATGGCTCACTAAATCAGCAAGAAACAAAGAAAAGGGATAATAAGCAAGGCGCTTCTAATTCAACAAAGGTTGAGTTAACTCAGCAGATGTTACTTGATACTATTCACACCCAGGTTTGGTTTCTCACTGATGAGCATACCTATGGCGCAGTGAACAATGCACATGCTCACTTCAATGGATGTGAAAAAGAAAATCTAGAATTTAGAGATATGTATGATGTTTTTCCAAAGGAAGTTGTGGATGTATGCCGTGAAGGAAACAGGGAAGTATTCAAATCAAAAAAACCTATAGTTTCCGATGAATGGGTACCACATCATTCTGGTGAACAACGGCTTATCCGAATTTTTAAAAAACCAATCATCAATCAACAGGGTAACGTTGATTACGTGGTTTGTTCTGCTGAAGATATTACTGAAATAAAGAAGGCAGAAGATGCAGTAAAGGATAGTGAACGGAATTTCAGAACGTTTTTTGAAACGATTGATGATTTAATGATCATCGGCAGTCCAGATGGAAATATCATTTTTACAAATTCAGCTGTTTCTCAAAAACTTGGGTACTCTCCTGAGAAATTAAAAACGACGAACATTTTAGACCTACATCCACCGCAATATAAAAAGGAAGCAGAAACGATTTTAAATGAAATGTTTCAGGGAAAACGAAAATTTTGTCCATTACCATTACAAAAAAAAGATGGAACGTTTTTACCTGTTGAAACAAGAGTTTGGTTTGGTAAATGGGATAAAAAGAAATGTGTATTTGGTATTTCAAAGGATCTTTCAAAACAACAAGCAGCACTCGATAAATTCCATAAATTATTCGATAATAATCCAGCACTCATGGCAATGAGCCGTATTCCAAATAAGTGTTTTGTTGAAGTTAATGATGCATTTTTAAAAAAATTAGGGTATTCTAAAGAGGAAGTTCTTGGAAAAACAAGTGAGGATCTTAACCTTTTTGTTGAACCTGAAAAACAAAAAGAAATAGCAAAAACACTTGCTGAAACAGGATCTATAAGAGATATCGAATTAGATGTACGAAAAAAGGATGGAACGATCATAACTGGTCTTTTCTCTGGAGATGTCATCGATAATCAACTAGAAAAGAACTTTTTGACGGTGATGACAGACATTACTCCACAGAAAAAAGCAAAAAAAGAGTTGCATGAACAAATTAATGCGTTACAGAGATACAAGAAAGTTACCATAGATAGAGAAATGAAAATGATTGAGTTAAAAAAAGAAAATGAAAAACTTAAAAAAGAATTAAGCAAATCTCAGTAATGAGGGGATGAACATAGATATCGGGTATTTATTAATCCTAGTTGGTCCATTAATCTTTACATCACTTCTTGGTGTTGGATCCGCAGGATTTGTGTTCAAAAAAGAACGATCCAACGTTTCGTATTGGTTTATGATCTTAATGATCGCCCTCATCATATGGTCACTTTGCTATGCGTTAGAATTAATGGTATTGGATGAATATCTTACATTATTCTTTGCTAAATTAAAATATATTGGTATCGTTTTTACACCTGTCGCATGGTTATTTTTTTCGTTGAGTTATACAAAAAAAACAAGTTATATCACAAAAAAAAGTATTATTGCACTTTCCCTCGTTCCATTACTTTCACTTTCTATGCTGTTTACTAATTCGATGCATCATCTTTTTTGGAAAACAATTGTCTTTACAGGTGGTAATGGGGTCAGTCTTGTTTCATCATCCTCAAACTTGTTCTTCTGGGTTCATACCATTTATTCTTATATGCTCATCCTTATTGGCATGATTTACATCTTGTTAATGTTGTTTCGAACAGAAGATATTTTTACAAAACAAAACATGCTAGTTTTGATTGGCGCATTAACTCCATTCATTGGCAATATTCTCATAGTGTTTGACCTAATTCAGTTACCGTATAGTTATGATCTTACCCCCCTATTATTTCTTTTAAGTGGAATGTTATTTTTAATTGCTATTTTTTATTTTAAATTCCTCGAATTGATTCCTGCTGCAAGAGATGAGATCTTTGAACATGTTACTCAAGCAATATTTGTCACAAATAAAAATATGAAAATAATCGATAAAAATAATTCAGCAGAACGATTGGTAAAACAAGGTTTTATTTCACCCCCAGATAATAAGATGATTGGTACTTACGTAGATACCCTCTTTAACGATGTATTCCCTCAAGGACTGTTAAAAGAAAT
>CAYPUK010000054.1:0-43275 GCA_964414035.1 uncultured Thermoplasmatales archaeon
GGATATTGTTTCAGATAGGCTTTTCATGGAAAATCAGGATTTTGATCAGCTGATCTCAATGGGAAAAAAGAGTAAAACCAAAAAATAATAAAAAGTCTCTTTTTTTAATTCAATAAAATTTAAAATTATTATTTATTTCATTTGATATTTAAAAATTTCGAAAAGGTAATAAATGTTTTATAACAAAACTATTATAGCGAAATTTTTCATAATTTCGCGCATGAACAAGGGAGGCAAGGTCTGGAAAGCACAAGGAGGCAAAAAAATGAGTAATACTTGTTTTGAGACAACTCTCCTCTCGTCTCTCACCTCTCCAGACCTTATACATCTATATACTTAAAACTTATTTAAATAATTTTGGATACTTTTCAAAAATTTGTAGATTTAATAACAATCTTCAATGTTAAAAATAAAATTTTTTTTTAAAAATATTGAAAATAATTCAAATATATGGTCTATAATTCAAGTGAAATTAAAAATTACCAAATAAGAGTTCATTGAATAAATCTAAATCTAACTTGCCAGTTTTAAGGAAAAATAATACAAAAAAAGTATTATGTTGTTGTAACTTGCCTTAATTGTGTAAACAAGGATCTAAAAAAACTGTTTTCTAAGAAGGCATAGGTGAAAATATTGACCAATGCTTGGACGGGCCATCGAATAAATAGAGTAAACGCAATGATTACTTTTTCTTTAAACGTTAAATTATAACTTGTTTGGGAAAGTTCTGAAAAAACAGAACGGACAAAATGATTCTCAACAAATGCATAGGACAAGATATTTTTTATGCCTTGAAAAGGAAAGCGAAAGAGTATGATAAATAATATTTGAAATCTTAAGGTGAGATTTGCAAAAAACTCAGAAAGGTTTTCAAGGAAAGAATCATCACTTGTGAATTTTTCTTTTAAATCAAATAGGTTAGAAAATGTTGTAGAACGAATGGAAAGATTCTTCTGGATTTCGTCATCCTTTTTTTTATGTTCATTGTATTCAACTAATGGTAGGGCTACTGCAGTTGAAACCATTAAAAAAATGCTTAAAAACACGCCTCCCAAAATAATTTTTCTATTCATACTTATCATCTATAGCCAAACAGTTTCAATTACTTTTGATTGTGACCATGATATTAACATGCATCTAAAATATAAATCTTGCGATTAAAAAGAGGTGAATTTTCTAAAAATCATTTTTTTTAAACCCTCCTTTTCTTTAAATGTTACATTTTTAAAAAGATAATTATTATTAAAATCCATAACAAAATAGAATCTAGACTACTATTATCATGTAGGATTCTAAATAGCGTCTTTGATACATTCATTTGGATCATCCATTTTTTTTATTCAAATAAAAAACATTAATGAAGATAAACTTCAATGTCACACAATATGACTGTGGATTACAATATCTTCAATGAAGATTGTATACCCGGATGTAAAAAACATATCGAGAACAATTCAATTGATCTCATAATCACTGATCCGCCTTATGGAATTGATGGAGATAAACTTCATAAACACTATGCAAGAAAAGAAAACTATGTGATTAAGGGTTATGTGGAAATCCCACTTGAGAACTATGGATCCTTTAGTCATCAGTGGATTCAAGAGGCCGAACGAATCCTCAAACCTGGTGGTAGTATCTATATTGTATCAGGTTATACTAATTTATATCATATTTTAGATGCCTTACGGAAATCCTCCTTGCAAGAATTAAATCATATCATTTGGAAATATAACTTTGGTGTTCATACCAAAAAAAAGTATGTTTCTTCTCATTATCATATCTTATATTGGGTTAAACCTGGGAAAAAACATACATTCAACACCTATGTTCGCTTTGGCCCACAAGAAAAAGATATGAACGGACAATCCTTAAATTACAGTGATCGAGAAGACGTGTGGATTATCAATAGAGAATATAAACCTGGAAAAAGAAAAAATAAGAATGAACTTCCGTATGAACTGTTAAAAAAAATGATTCGCTATAGTAGTAATGAAAATGATTTGGTCTGTGATCTGTTTCTTGGTGGTTTTTCAACGGCTATTGTCTCATTAGGACTTAACCGAAATGTAGTTGGTTTTGAAAAATCAACAGAAATCTATGAACATGGTATGAGAAAAATAAAGACTATTAATCCCGGTTTTTTACGTGAAACCATAAAAAAACCAAAAGGATCTTTTCCAAAGAATCAAGGAAAACCTTGGACTAAGAAAGAAAAAGAGAGATTATACAAAGAGTATAAGATATATTATAACAAATATGGAACTAAAAAAGAAGCTATTAATCAACTTTGTAAGGACTTTGGAAGAGGAAGATTTGCTATTAAAAATCAAATTGATGCCCTCGAAAAAACATGAAAAATAAAAGAAGTTGTCATTGAACTGATATAACTTCGTTTTTCAAAGAATCATATTTTAAGAATGATGTATCTATTAGGCAGTTGATCGATATTTATTTTGATCTTTTCTTTACGAGTTGATCCATCAGCATTTCTCATTCCTTTTTGAAATCCGCCTGCCCATCCAGCAGATTTACCATTTTTTAAATCTAAAAAATCATCAAAAAATAAGAAAGTCCAAGATTGGATTGTAAACGACGTTTTACGAATTCGAGAGGGTGCTCCTCGTTTAATCCGCTTCCATTCATAACTACTTTTACCTCCTTTCATCGTATCATGCCATTGTTTAAATTCTCCAGTTTTGTCATAAGTAACAATCGCGCTTAGAATCATAAAACCTAATCCACCAAAATTCAGTAATTGCTTGTTCAATGGAATATGTGTCATTTAAAATCAACCAAGGGTTGTAGTTACCATGCTTATCATTGATAGCATGAAATTTCATATCCCATACATGTTCATTCATATAATCAAATTGTGTACGACCATATGTAGGTCCTTTTGATCCACCAATCATATCAATTAATACGTCTCTACCGACATCTTCAAAATACCATCCTGGCCACTCCATCTGTTTCCAATTAGAAAATCCTTTATTTTTCATTTCGTTAATTGCATTCTTTCCATCGATAGATTCCTGGAACTTTTGATTTAACACGTTTAGAATACTTTTAGCTTCTTTCGTTACCGTTTTTAGGTTCATCATAAACACAAAGAAATCTTTTACACTATATTTTTTATATGAGTTGAATCAATGAATTTATGAATGATAAATCTTTTTTTTATTCTATGCCTGAACTTCCAGAAGTTGAAATGTATAAACGATATATTGACAAGCATGCGTTACATCAAAAAATCAAATCTGCCATAGTAAGAAACACAAAGATTTTGCAAGGTAGTAATAAAAAACAGATCGAGTCTGTAATTACGGATGATTGCATCACTAAAACGAAACGAATTGGAAAATATCTATTTCTTTATCTTTCTCAAAACAAATTTCTCGTTTTTCATTTTGGAATGACTGGAAAAGTTCATTATTTTAAAAATCTTCAAGATGAACCCCGACATAGTCGCTTTTTAATCCAGTTTAGCAATGCTTCGTATCTTTCGTATGATTGTCAGCGATTATTTGGATTCATTCGACTTATAGATAACATTGAAACCTACCGATCATCAATCAACCTAGCACCTGATGCATTATCCATTCCAAAAGAAGAATTCTTAACCAATATAAAAACCAGAACAGGCAAAATCAAATCTATTCTGATGAATCAACATATTATCAGTGGTATTGGAAATATTTATGCTGACGAAATCTGTTTTCAAAATAAAATTCATCCAGCACAACCAATAAATCAGTTATCAAATCATCAAATCGAAGCAGTATTCAAATCAATTTCCACTGTTTTAACCACCGCAATAGATGCTCATGCTGATTTTTCAAAGTATCCTGATACATTTATCATTCCACATCGAAAAAAACATGGCCTCTGTCCAGTAAACAAAAAACATAAGTTAAAAACGATGAAAATAGATGGACGAACAACCTACTATTGTCCCATACATCAAAAAATAAAAGGCATTAAATGAAAATAAAGATTGTAAAACTTCACCTGTTTAATTCTTTTTCAATAACGTTCTGCCATCCAGCTGGACCAATACCATCACTATGGTTGAATTCATTTGAAGCAAACGTGTTATCTGGTTTTTTTACTAGATAACCATGATCCACTTGAGTTAGCATTGAAAAATCATTTTCTGAATCCCCAATACCTATAGTATCTATAGAATCAAACTTTCGTTTGAATAATCGAATTAACTTACTCACTGCTTTTCCTTTATCATTATCACCCATAAGATGATAAAAACGGCCACCCTTTGTACACTGTAGTCCATGGTCATAAATATAATTAATAACCCGTTTTTCATCTGTTTCATCAGATAAAACAAACGGAATATCAAATTCTCTTTTGGAAGCTAATTTAGCTTGCTTTAACGGTAGATCCGTCTTTTCCATCAACGTGTTAATATTCATACTTAGGAAACTTTCAAGATTGAATTTTTGTTCTAATTCTTTCATCACTTTTTTCAATTTATCTTTTGGTGCACCAAATCGAATCAAATAATACGAATCAATTTTTTCATTAAACTCAAAGGAAAAAGAAAAATATTCAATTGGAATAAAGAGTCCACCACCATTCTCAGAGATAAACGGATGATGATTTTTGATTTGTTTCTGCCAATACATGATTTCTGCTTTTGTTTTACTGGTACAAAAAATCAAAGGTATATTTTGATGTTGTATCATTTGCAATCCTTTTTTTGCAGCTGAAAACGAATAATTGGTATGATCAAGCAGGGTTCCATCCAAATCAGTAAATATGATTTTCATAGAATCAGTAAACCAACATGATTTTTATTTATATCAAGGTTACCTCAAAAAAAGGATAAAAAAAATTAAATTTTTTATTAGTTAGGTGAGTGGGGCTACGCTGTCACCACGATAAAGATCTTTTTTGTATTTCTCATCTGGCTTTAGAGTGGTTGATGATCGTTGTTTAAAGTAAATTTTATGATTGATGATAACTGTTTCTTCCCAATGGGAGCAACCTTGCATCGAATAGACTCCTTTTCTTGCTTTTATCTTCCTCATCGTTTATTTCCTCAGAACATAGCTTTTGTAAACAAGTGTACTTAAAACTTGTGAATGAATCCGAGAGAATTTATTGTGAAACTTAAAGAGAGAATTTATTGCACAACGAAGTTTTATAAGCATGAACCATATTGATTCAATGTTATTGTTTGATTAATTGTAAGGTGTTAACATGAAAAAATATGCTACTCTAATTATTCCTCGTGAATTAGAAAAAGCTGCAGTTGAAGACATTCAAAAAATGAAGAAAACAATTGAAGAAAAACATGATTTAGAAATCGAGGTCGTTATCGAAGAAGGAAAACAAAGAGAATAACGACCACATAATAGTTAGAGATAAGATATGAATATTTCAGCTTTAATCTTAGGTATCCTTTTAATGGCAGTTGGATTCCTTTTTACTGTTGCAACTTTTGGATTTGGCATCATTTGTAGTTGGCCGTTGCTTCTCATTGGGTTTATTTTATTCATCTTAGGCATTATTTCACCTGGTCCTTCGTCATATCGACAACCCAGGTCCTCTGAACCAACTATTGGTGAAACAAAAAGGATTTGTCCAAATTGTGGGAAAACGATGCCTGTTAATGCAACATATTGCCCTCACTGTGGCCAACCGACCCGATATAAATGATGGCACCAATTATTTTTTATACAGTTTTTCTAGTTCTATCTTTTAATGATTTCATCTTCAGCCCCATTACAAAAGGAAATATTGCAAGATCAACAAAATGAAATTGATGCATATTACATTTATAGCAGGCTTGCAAAGAAAACAAGTAATGCTCATAATGCTAAGATTTTATCTTCAATTGCTTCTGACGAGAAGAATCATTACAATCTTTTAAAAAAATATTCGAGAAAAGACTTGAAACCAAATCGATTGAAGATCGTTTTATATGTGATTCTTGCTCGATTATTAGGATTTACGTTTGCATTGAAACTTTTGGAAAACGCTGAACAAAAGGCTCAGGATACCTATAAGAAAATTGGTTCTTCGTATCCCGAACTTAAAAAGATTACTCGAGATGAAGAGCAACATGAACGTGAACTTATTGATATGATGAATGAAGACCGCCTTGACTATATGGGATCAGTGGTTCTTGGGTTAAACGATGCATTGGTAGAACTGACGGGTGCGCTTGCTGGTTTTACCTTTGCTTTACAAAATGCTCGTATCATTGGTATACTTGGGCTTATCACGGGGATTTCAGCATCTCTTTCAATGGGTGCCAGTGAATACTTATCCGCGTCTCATGAACATCATAAAAATGCTGGAAAAGCCGCAGGATACACTGCTACTGCGTATGTTGTAACCGTGTTTTTACTTATTCTTCCATTCATGCTTGATTTGAATGCATTCATTAGTTTAGGTGCAACACTTGGTATTGCTATTGTTATCATTGCCGTGTTTAATTATTATGTTGCTGTTGCCAAAGATTTTTCCTTTAAAAAACGATTCTTGGAAATGGCAGGAATCAGCCTTGGTGTTGCTGCTATCTCATTTCTGATTGGAGTGTTAGTCAAATCAACACTTGGAGTAGGTCTTTAGAAAAAGAAATTTTTCTTTTTTTATTTCATCAGTTTATTTTGTTAAATTAAAATTAAACTGTCAATATCTTAATCATAATATCAATCTTTTCAGACTGATTCTGATTTGATTAGATATCAACAGATACTGATTCATACTGGTTAATATCTTTACTTATCTGATTAGAAACATTGTTATCAACAGTAAAATGAAATGTATACTCTCCATCTGACAGGGTTACAAAGGTTGACGGAAAAGGAACATACCAACGAAGTTCTCTATCAACATAAATGCTTTCATTACCATGTAAAAAATAACTTGTATTAAACACAGTCATGTTTTGCTCATCTACGATATTAACAAATACATTATGAGCCATATCATCTTCATTTTGAATGTAAAATAATGGTGGAAAAGCCGCAGGATACACTAAGGGAAAAATCAAAAAGAAAAGATAGACCAAAAAGATACTAAACAAGATTGTTATGAGAATAAATCTTTTTCTTAAGATTTTCATTCCTCCAATATCACCTGATTAACTAAGGATAAATCCTTTAATGAATGTGCTTGAATCATCGCTTTTGAAATAGTATACAAATCATCGTCAATATACAAGGTTCGATGAATGAACCGTTCATCACTACCTCGATACCATGCATGATCCTGCAAGGCCTCAAGATTACTTTGATTCAAATGCGTGATACGATCACGGAAGGAAAAACCTTCATTTGTCACCGTAAATACATATGCACCCTGATACTGAAAACTTCCATACGTTCCTGGATTATTTTCATAGTCTTTTTTATCTTCATCACTAATCTCATACACTGAAACTGGAAGGGAGAGTAATTCTTTATCTTTATCAAACAATAACGCTTTATGATCTGATAACACGGGTGTACTGCTTCCTCGATCTCCAATTACTTCAGTATCAACTAAAACCGGGTTATCAATGTCACTTACATTGAACAATGCTAGTTTTACGCCTTGATACCAAGCAAAATTTGGATCATCTGAAGCAACCGTATCTTTTCCAATTCCAATGATATGATCTTCATCATAGGGATGAAGGTAATCTGAATAACCTGGCAGTTTTAATTCTCCTAATACTTTTGGATTCAATGGATCAGATAGATCAATGGTAAAAAATGGATCCGTATTCTTAAAGGTGACTAAATACGCAGTATTTCCCATGAATCGAGCTGCATATAGTTCTTCACCAGATGCAATATCATTGATTGATGAAACCGTGTTTAAGTTTTCATCAAGAACATAGACATGATTCTGAGAGGGCTGGTCTTCATTCCAGATATAACCTGTGGTAGTTACAATGTGGAAATATGAATCATGTTCATCCATTGAAAATTGATTAAGCAGTCGACCAGGTACCTCGCCACTAGCAACATAAGTTATGTCATCATTGCTTAGTTTTATTTTATGAATCTTAGTTTTTTCACTTGTCTCTTCATATGAACGAGATTCAAACATTGAAAAAGAATAATCATAACTTGTATAGGTCAAATAAAGATGATTTTTAGACATGTACAATTCATGGGTACTTCCGATTAGAAAACTTTTCTCATCATACTTAAAAGAAGACAGATTAAACGTTAAAACATGAGTTAATTTATTTGCTTCATCTGGTTCATCAACATAATGAATTTGATGAGGAGCAAGTTGTTTAGTGGTTTCATCAACACTGATTTTTGGTATTTGAACATAATCATTGCCATCTATAGTACGGAAGATATCATAGGTGTTTTCTGAAGCAACGACATAAACCGTTGCATCAATTCTTCGGGCATCCACAAAACTTCCATCTATCTTAATAGATTTACCTAATACAGGTTGTTGTTTATCTGAAAGATCATACACAAAAATTGCAACTTGTGAAACACTCCAGTTACCCGGTCTTGGTGTAATAATAGATTGATTTGTTGAATGAGACTCTTCTACATCTTCACCATCTGTTGTATCATCTACTTGGTCTTTTTCCAGTAATGGATAATCATAGTGAGACCAATAGTAGGTTGGATACGATTGAGCAAAAACAATGAGATTATTTTTATAAACAAAAAACGAAGAATATTGATATGAAGAATTAAGCTGAATGGTTGATACTAATTCAGATGATCCCACAGGATAACTTTGAACGATAAAAAGATATGTTTCTGATAAGATGTAAATAAAGGACCCATCTGTTTTAACTAAGTCTGGTTCATCAACTCCGGCTACTTGAATATTTGTTTCTGAATAACTCACTGAGTTTTGAGCTTTGCTATCTCCCGATGCTAATTGCATTGAATCAGTTGATTCCATCATTCGAAGGGATGGCTCAGAAGTGCAGTAGTGATCTTTTTGAGTTTGTTGTTTTTGTAAGAAGGTAATAAAAGAATCGTAAGAGTCAAACGAAGAGAGTTCATATGAATATCCTTCTGGAGATAACAATCCTATTATTCCAATTCCTATTACGGAAAGAACAATGATTGATGAAAGAATAATTGCTTTTGAATGATTTTTTTGTTCACGATTCATAATTCATCACTTTTTTAGATAACCGAATTGTTCCTCTTCGTATATATATCATAATAAATCGTTTGGGAAAAAGAAACTGAAAGAGAAGATTTAAATAAAATGAATAATTGCTTTCATACGATTAAACTTAACATTATTTTGGTATGTTACCTCTATTATTTTTATGAATTCAATATAAATAATCTATAAAAGAAACATCATCATAAAAATAAAATATTCGAAATACATAAATATTTGATACCTGTTGCCAGCAAAGATTGCAATGAAATCCATTCACAAAACACTTAGCATACTAGGAGTGATACTGTTACTCCTTTGTTTCATTCCAACAATCTCTGCTCATTCAGTAGAAGACCATGACGTTGAAATCACAACAATTGATGAAACCTTGTCCATAGAGGAAAGAATCCTCCTCAAACAACAGGACAATTCCAACATAACCTTTTTTGTTCCAACTGGTGCAACTGATCTTTCAATCATCATCAATAATACAAATATTGAAGCATCTAAAATTTCTGAAAATATGTATCAAATCAATTACAGTGATGGACTTGATACAGATCAGATTGAGATAACACTAACCTATACGCACTCTGAACCATCTCCATTTTCTAAAGAGATCATCTATGATACTGCATCTTTTAAACTTACCTTTGATGGAAAAAGCATTTCTTCTTTAAATTCGCTTAATTCAGATGCAACTATATCTATTAGCCTTCCTGAAGAACAAGACACAAAAACATCACTTAACCTGTATACCACCATTCTAATTGCCTTACTTGTCGTCTTAGTGATTGTCACCTCTGCATATGGAATCAAAAAACGAGGAAATGGTGTGAAACGAAATCGGGATGTTGACTCTTCTGAACTGTTGACTACTGAAAAAGCATTGTTAATGAATGTGTTAAAAGAAATCGAAAAGAAACATCGTGATAAAAAGATATCAGATGAAACATATCAAAAGCTCAAAACACATTACAAACAACAAACCGTTGACATCATGAGCAGTCTTGAAGATTAAAAATGCTGTTAGAATGAACCTAAGGATTGTTGTTTAAAACCTTCCGTTCTTTCTTTTTTTTGTTTTTTATTTTCAGATTCTTCAGTTTTTACAGTGGTTTTTTCAGAACCTTTTTTATTGTTTTCCTTCTTTTTTCGTTGAGCTGAAAGGATTTTTTTAGCTTGTTTACCGGCTAGAAACACTGCTTCCTCATCAGTTAATTCTAACTTGTTAACTAAGGATATAAAAAAGTCTTGATTTGAAGATGCCATTTTTTTAATATTAGGTAGTATCTCCGATCGTGCTTTCTTCATTGAACAATGATGATAACTGGAAAGTTTTTCAATTAAGGATTTTTGTGCAGAAAGCACACTTTTTTCTTTCGATGTTTTCTTTAACCAAGTCGGAAATTGATATCGTTTAAAATGAGCACGATTATTCTTTGAAAGAGCAACACCGATAGTACTTAGATCACCTGCATACGACCATAATCCATAGTTACTACGTCGATATGTTCTTCCAAGAAACATATCTGATTTAGATAACCAATTATAAGCTGAACAAACGTCATCAACTGTTGAATAACTCCCTGGAAGATTCTCCGCAACCCATAATAGTAACATTCGAGGGTCTTCTTGTACCATTCGAACATGCTGCCGGATAACTGCACTATCCTTTGTTTGAAAAATATCACGTAAAGCATCAAATATCAACTGAGATCGATCCCGCCGACCAAGTGCATCAACATCCTCTGAAGTTACCACTGTTTTGTTGGTACAAACAGATTGCAAGTCTCTTACTGCAGATCGAATATCTCCTTCGCAACTATCAGCAATAGAAAGTAACACCTTGGCATCAACTCGGATTTGTTCATTTAAACAAATTCGTTTTAACAACTGCACAATTTCAGGTGATTTAGCTGGATACATCTTCAAATGAAGACAATCACGACGAAGAGAAGATCCACTTCCCTTAAATAACTGATAGTCATCATTAACGATTAACACAACTGGTTGTTGAGTCACTTTAACAGTTTTGACAATTGTTCTTTTGCCATCTTTATCACCATAATCTTTTCCAGCAACCGTACTTTCCTTAGATCGCTCAAATAAATTATCCGCTTCATCAATAATAATGAGTTTTAATCCACCGGTTTTCGTTGAAATAAACTGACCATCATCAGAAAATGTTTGATGAGTTGCTCCAGCAGTTGCAACCGCATTAATAGTGGTAGCATTTCGTGCATCAGAAGCATTTAATTCAATGGGCAACCATCCAAAATCATGAGAGAGTGCATAGGCTGCACTTGTCTTACCAATCCCCGGTTTACCTGAAAGAACTACTGCTTTCTTTTTAGGATTACCTTGCTTCCATGAATTAGCCCAAGACAACAATTTCCTTACTTGAGAATGGTTCCCAACGATTTGTTTCACTGTTTTTGGTCGATACTTTTCCGTCCAATCCAACATATCTAGAACAATTCTAAATTGGAAATGTTTGATTTAAGTGTTGTCTTTATGCAAACATAAGCTTTTTATCCAGGTTTCTTATTTCCAGGATGCAAAAGTACTTTTTTGCGAGGATGGCCCAGCCTGGCCACGGCGAAGGATTGCTAATCCTTTGGTCTTACGACCACGGGAGTTCGAATCTCCCTCCTCGCGCTATATTTTTTTATTGAAAATATGTTTAATCCATATTTCATTCATTTTCCGCATTACATTAGTTGAATAAAATCTTTGTTTCATCCATTCTTAGAAATCTTAATAAATTACATTTTATTGCATTAAGTACCTTCTTATTTTTATTCTAGAGGAAGATTATTAGGTGAGACCTATGAAAAATAAAATTATACAATTCATCTTCATTGGACTAATCTTTGGTTTATTAGTCACAGGTACAATTACTCATGCTGAAAATGTTGAATCAATGATTGGTGATGATGATGTTTATGAAAAAAATGGATCGATCGGAGAAACAGTAATTTTTAATTGGACGCTTTCTAAGAATTCTGAAACTGAGTATGTTGTCATTGCTGAAGTGGATGGATTTACTAATTGGGATTCACAGATTTCTCCTAATTATTTTTTTCTAGATGATGATAATCCTCACATGATTGTTGGAGCAAGGGTTACTGTTCCACAATATCCTGAAGTTAACGAAAAAACAGGGAATATAACGTTTACATTTCGGGCATTAAACAGTTCAGAAAAAACATTGATTTCAAAAAACGCTAAGATTTCAATTACTAATGTTATTTTAACACAAGGCGAAAATACTGTTTTAGGGCTTTTTGAAAATCCCTTACCTGCACCGGCAAATTCTGCTATAGCAACCTTTCTTCTCAATGTGTTACTATGGATTCTTATCGCTTTTGGATCGTATTATTTTATTAAAATATTCTTAATCAACCTAGCTAAGAAAACAAAAACCAATTTTGATGATCGATTAATTGAAATCGTACGTCGTCCATTTTTATGCATCATTATTTTGTACGGTGCATTAGATTCAATTTTCAAATTACATTTTACCATAGGTTTTCAAGTCTATATTTTTAGAATCGCCATATTCGTCTTTTTTATTTTGATAATATATATTGTTTACAAGGTTTATAATGAAGTCCTTGATGCATGGTCTCATAAAAAAGGGAAGAAAGACACCATGTATGATGGCGTGCTTAAACCAATCTTAAAGAAAGTTGGGATCACCATTATTTTAGTTGGAGGATTGCTCTTTGCGTTGAATGCTAGTGGTGTTGAAATCACAGCATTACTAGCTGGAGCAGGAGTTATGGGATTAGTGATTGCTTTTGCCGCCCAAGACACGCTTTCTAATTTCTTTAGCGGCATTCATCTTTTATTAGATCGACCGTTTAAGATTGGAGATGTTATCTACATGGAACCAGGTAATTATTGGCAAGTGGTCAATGTTGGGATGAGATCAACTCGTTTGTTAAGTATTTTTGATAATGAATTAGTTATTATGCCAAATAATGAGGTTGCAAATAAAAAAATCATTAACATTGTAAAACCAGATGCTAAGATCAAAAAACGAGTGAAGGTAAGTGTTGCGTATGGTACTGATCTTGAAAAAGTGTGTGATATACTTGTTGATATTGCAAAAAAACATCCGAATGTGTTAAAGGAAAAGGATTCTGAACCAATCGTAAGAATTTCAGAGTTTGGTGATTCTGGCATTGATATTTTGCTTATCATGTGGATTGATGAAGTCATGAATCAATGGAAGGTGCTAAGTGATATACGATTAGCAATTGATATCAAGTTTAAAAAGGAAAATATAACTATTCCCTTCCCGCAAAGAACATTGTGGATTAAAGATATCAATAAAATCTTAACAATAAAGGAAGAGAAGAAACAAGAGAAATCAGATTGATAGTTTCATTTAAGTTGCAAACGATATTTTTCTCTTATGGAAACAAATTGAAATAGACCACTACATAGGAAATGAAGACGAGTACATACATGACTGCCCAGATAGGTAGATTCCATTGTCGTAGTTCATAACCATCCATTGGCCGGAATGGAAAGAGATCAATGAATAAATTGAGGATACTTACTATCACAATCATTTGTAACACGATTGATGGATAGATCAAATTGGTGATAAATGCGGAGAGTACTACTAGATACATGAAGAGTGAAACGGTAAAATTAACTCGTCCACATTTTTTAATATCTCCGTTTTCATCATAATGATGATTTGCAGCTAAGGAAAACGTATTTCCGATCACGGTGGAAACAATCATCATCATGCTACCAAGTGGCCAAACGTAAAATTCTGATTGGATGTTTTGTTTATGACATAAATATGACCTAATGGATTCACGGATTAAAAAGATAAGTGCAACAATGATTAGAGTGATCAAAAAAAGTTGGATGAATGCTGAAAAATCTGATACCCATGTCCAAGTTAAAACAAACGAAAGTAATATCGTGGTGACAAGAACGGAAAGGAGTTCTCTTTTGTTTAGATATTTATGACTAGAAAGAGATCGTTTTTTGTTCTTTTTTGATTTATCTTTTTTGTCTTTTCTAAAATCTAATGCATGCTCGCTTGAATAATCACTGAAGAATTCAATGAGAAAATTGAATAAGAATAATAAAATGATACTTGCAGCAGTTGCTGCAGGAATCACATATTTTTTATCAATGGAATTCCCAAATAGTGATCTTCCATCTATTTGATTTTCAAGAAATGATTCATTTTCAGAATGTATGCTTAAGAAACCAGAAAATCCAGAAGATGATCCTTTCTCCTTATTTTGCTCAGTGAATAATGAGAACGTGTGTGTTTTTGATGTATCGGTGCTTCCATCATTAGCAGTTATCTGAATTGAATAAAGCCCATAAGCTGAATAGGTATGACTTTGTGTTGCTGACTCTCCACTAGTTAATGATAATGAGGTTGAAGTGGAATCATCCCAGTTGATTGTACAACTGATATCATCACCGTCTGCATCAGTCACGGTAAGGCTTAATTGGACCGTTAGTTCCTCATGATCATAGTCAATGCTACTTTGAATCTCTGGAGGATTATTTGGTTTAACAATCACTGCTGTGGTAGTTAAAGACCCTGTTTTTCCTTTATTATCTACTACTGTTAACGTAATTGTGTATGTTCCTTCATTACTATACGAATGAGTACATGTTTCTCCATTAGCTGAATTTCCATCTCCAAATGTCCAGGTATATGATGTGATATATCCATCTGGATCAGAACTGCTGCCTCCATCAAATTGGATTTGTCCATTTGGAAAACTGGTATATGGTCCACCAGGACGAGCAATTGGAGGACGATTTATTGGTTCTTCCTTTTTTTCCTCTTGAGGTTTATCTTTTGTGGTAAATGTGAAAACAAAACTTTTGGAAAGGTTGAAACCAGTGACATTTACCCAAATGGTATATGTAGTCCCATATTCTAAATTGATTAAGTCTATGTTTAAGTTGCTTGGAAGTGACGTACCATTTATTTTCTGCCCGTTACTACATTTGATAGACCAATTGATAGGTGGTAAAAATTCAACATAACCATAATTAAAATCCGCACTCCATGTCAATGAACCAGGTTCAATGTTTAATGATCCATTTGAAGGTGTAGAATTAGACACATTGAAATACATAGTAAGTGGGAAATAGTCAATTTCAGTTGATTCCGGAATTATGTCATATGAATTGTCACCGATACCATCTGAATTGGTGTCAATACCCATATAGTTATTCCAATAGTTACCACCAATATACGGTCCACCAATAATGTTAGACCCTAAAGTTTTTGAAACATTCCAACTATTGATATTTTCTCCATCAACATACTGAACATTTACAAAATTAACAAAATAATTGTTAAAAATGATGTTATTAGAAGCATTCTGAACCGATATTCCATAATAATTTTTTTGAATAATGTTTCCACTTATACTTGTATTTTTTGAATTAAAGAGGCTAATACCACCATCATTATTTATCAACCTAAGATTTGAAAAATGTGTATTATCGCTGGAACTACGGATGGCAAAAAAAGAATTATTAAAATCACCCACACCTTCATAATTTTGAATGTTGGTCACCGTTAAATTTTCAATGCTTACATTATTGGAATTTATATTGAAAAAGTAATCATAATCGTACCATATTTCACTTCCATTACAGATTACTCCCAATGTACTTTCACCAAGTATATGAACACTTTTATCGATAGAAACGGCTTCAACATAGGTGCCATTGTGAACAAATATTAATGCACCTTCATTTGCAATTTCAACTGCTTCTTGTATCGAGTGAACATGAGTTTCATCATACCAACCTAAATCATTATCGTCATCAACAAAGATTTGATTATAGTTATACATTAATGGATACCAATCGGTTAACATACCACTTGTATAATTTGCATCGCCAATTCCATCACCATCGTCATCAGACCCTATATAATCGCTCCAATAATTTCCACCAAACCATTCACCGCCGATGATATTATATTCGCGACCATCAATGTTGCCGGTCAAGCTAGTATTCCATTTGTCTGTTCCTTCTCCAGCTGCATTATTCTCATTATCTAGATAGTTGTCATATATCAAATTTCCATTAGTATTAATATAATAAATTCCCGTTAAAGTGTTATTTAAAACACGATTATGTCTTATTGTATTATTATTTGAATTTTCGATATGAATGCCATATTCATAATTATTTTCTATATTATTATCGAAAATAGTTATATCGTTTATTGTAGGTGCAGAAACTCCTCCAAAATTATTCACATATATTCCAACGTGATTATTTACAATCAAATTATTGGAAATTACATTTCCATAGGAGTATTCAGTTAAAAAAATACCATATCTATTATTTACCAACTTTAAATTTGTAAATATTGAATTTGTAGATGTATCAAAAATGGCTGATGGAAAATCGCCCCCAGATGTAACATTAGAAATTGTCATCATTTCTATAAGAGTGTTATTGTTTTCAACATTAAACTGACCATTTACTACTACCCCATCAATAGACTCTCCTGATATGTTTACTTGTTTATTTATTGAGATGTTTTCAACATATGTTCCATTATAAACATATATTATTTCGCCATCTGAAGCATTATCTATTGCCTCCTGAATGCTTGTATAATTCTCAGATGGATTATCTATTCCATCATCACCAATAACATCATCTACATATATGGTTGTTTCTTCTGATAAAACGGTTGATGTAGTAATAATAAGTAAATAAAAAAGTAACAGAATTAAACTTATTATAATGCTTTTTTTAATTTGGTACGTTTTCATTCTTGATCCTCCTTCAATATTTTTTGCCTTACCCCAACTTTTCGTTATTGTAGATTATAATGATTATGATTATAATTGTTTCGTACTAATAAAATATAATTATTCTTATTTATATTAATTTTTAAATTTTTATAAGTTTTTATTGAGGTTAAATTTATCCTTTAGAATCAACAGAATATCAAAGACCATTTCATTGAACAGATTGATATACTCACAGAGTATTTGTGATAGGAAATGATGAACGAACAAGAGAGGATTAGATTATTTGAGCAAGTATTTTCACCGAAGAGTGGTGAAAGAATTTTGATTTTAACTGATGAACCTCATGATGATGTTAGTGATAATGAATCTTGGATAGAACGAAGAAAGATGGCTAATGACTGGTATTTGACATTTGAAGAAATGAGTGAAAATAAGGGTTTTTCGGTTGAAAATTCTTCGTTTCCTGCGACAGGAACGAATAATAAACAGATTCCAGATGAAACAAAAAAGTTGGTTAGAAAATATAATCTGGTTATTGCTATGACCGAATTTTCTGCTACTTCTTCTTTGGCACCAATAAGATTAGAAAAGAATTTGAATTTTCGATGCGCAAGTATGCCGGGTGTAGAAAGAAGAATGGAGGATACTTCGTTAAGATCTGATTATTCAAAGGTTCAACAGTATTCATTGGCTATTGAAGAGATACTGAAGAATGTGGTTGCAGCTGAAATTGATTTTTCTAATGGTGATCATTTATTGTTGGATTTAAGAAATCGTAAGCCACTTGCTGATCTAGGGGATTGTACCAAACCAGGTCAAACCATTAATCTTCCAAGTGGAGAAACCTGTATTACTCCTTATGAAGCAGTTGATGATGAAAAAGATGTTTTTGGAAGGAGTAAATCAAAAGGAATTTTACCTGTAAAGTATGATGATGGGATTATTCAGTATCATATTATTGATAATAGAATATCTAAAGTTGATGGGTGTGGTACAAAGGCAGATGAGATGGATCGGTTTTTTCAAGATAAAGCATGCCGTAGAAACATTGCTGAACTGGGTATTGGCTGTAATCCTGATGCAGTGGTTACTGGTAATGTGCTTGAGGATGAAAAGGTTCCTGGATTACACATTGCGTATGGAATGAGTTCACATATTGGTGGAAAAGTTTCTTGTGATGTGCATCAGGATATTTGTTATCCGAAAAAAGCACCAATCCAAGCGGTTTCATTAGTCTTAATTCATACTGAGGATCATAAGACTGAATTGATCAATGAAAAAGGCTTGCGATTTGAAATTTTAGAGGATTCCATCGTCTAATATTGGTTGATTATTTGGAGGGAGGTGAAGGGGAACAAGAGTTAAAAAAAGAAATGAACCTTTAATTGGTTCTAGGAATTGTTCCCCCTCAATTTAATCTTAGAAATAGAGTTATCTTATTTAAATTTTTAGTTTTATATTTAATTTTAAAAAATCGACCATTTAGTGTCCCCTTTTGTGAATGATGAAGAAAGGGAGCAATTTTGCTCCCCCTTTTACTTCTCCCCTTACACCTCCCTTGAGGTTAGATAAATGAATCTATGTTATATAGAGTATAGTATGTTATATATAAAAATTAGTAAATTAGATTTACCCTATAGTTAACCCAAATGTTACCATATTGATAAAATAATGGTGGTGATAAAGCGTATTTAACTCTGTTTATTTCGCTTAGTAAGAAGCGTTGATCCCTTTTTGGTAAGATACAATTGTTTTGATCTACCCTTTCTTTTTGAATACAGTAATTGTTTATCCAGCAGTTCATTTATTCTTTTTTTTGCCGTTAATTTTGAAATTTGAAATTCCTTGACAATCTTGTTTTGATTAACGGTTTTATTCCATTCATGTTCTCTATTGATAAATTTAAGTATTTCGAAATGAGACTCATCTAGATGAATATCTTGTATGTCTGATTGGGACAGTTCGATAAATTCTTCTTTAAATGTTGAATACTGTTTTTCGTCTAATTGTTTTATATTTACTCTAACGATAAGCAATGATTTATATTGTTTGATGTAATCATTAATCTCATAAAGAGCAGTGGACAAATGCAGAAATTCATATTTATTCATCAGGTAATCGATCCGATCGATAAATACTACAGAATTCTTATGTTGTTTTACAAACCTAATGATTTGATTTTTTAAGTCTTTTAGATCTTGAATTGTTTCATGTTCTTCATCTTTTAATGATGAGAAAAAACAAAATTGGATATTGGATGAATCGTGAAATTGAGATTTTATTTTAAACGGTTTTCTTGTGATAAATAATTCAGATTTTCCCTCTAACAGTAATCGAGTCGAAAGATTTTTCAATTCTTCATTATCCTCCGAATTCAAAAGATAAGATAATCCCGGGATGAGTGTCTCATGGATTTGGAATTTATTTGTGATATCATTACAGATGAAGATAATATCAGACACTTGTTTATCATTATCGCTTACTATAGAAATGGATGGCTTCAAAACGGTGATCTCGCCATTCTTAGAGTGAAGGATTATTTGTTGTATTTTTCTTTTCTTTTTTGAAAAGAGATGGTCTACACATTCTGTGAGTTCGCCCTTATTAGTAATAAATGGCAGTTCATCGATTAATCGGCCAACTACTGTTTTAGATGAAAACCCAGTAATCCGCTCAGCTGATTGATTCCATATGGTTATTTTTTTCTGATTGTTGATAACAAAAATTATTTCTTTTGAATTTTTAAGGATATTGTCAAGATAGTGTACTGTTTCCTCTAATCTTTTTTGGGCATGTACCCGTTCAGAGATATCTCTAGAATTGATTATCACGCCATTTATACTGTCATTATGTAATTGATTATTAGCAATTCCTTCAAGATAGTGATACTCTCCATTAGCACCTTTTACTCGTACCACTATTTTTTTTGAAACTCCGGGAGTTGAGACAACTTCTTTGACGAATTTTTTAGCACGGGTTAAATCTTCTGGATGGACATGTTCAAGGATAGACCGTCCAATCCGTTTAGTTGAGTGTCCTAAGGTTTTTTTTGCAGAAGGTGATTGGTATACGATATTTCCTTCTTTTGTAGTAATATATATTATATCATGGGAGGTCTGAATCATCGATGAAAAAAGTTGTTCTTTATCCGCAAGTGTTTTTTGAGCATCTTTTCTCTTGGTTATATCTTGCATTATCGCGATTGCATAAATCACGTTTCCATCTGAATCTAGTACTGGAATGGTTTTACTATCGAAATATTTGTTCCCTCGTTTATCGATGAGGTTTATTGATTTTTTGTTTTGAATTGTTTTATCCGCATATGTTTTTCTTCTTGTTCTTATCTCTCCAGGGGGTAGAAAATCAAGGAAATTTTTTCCAATTAATTGTTCAACTGGAAGTTGAAGACTATGGGATAGATGGTTGTTTACTAAAACAATTGAATAATCTTTTGGGTGGATAACTACTATTAGTAAAGGAATGGCATTGATGAATTGATGTAAGAGGGTAAGGAAATTTGAATCGTTGATTAATTTTGGACTTATGCCTAGTTGTTTTATGGTTCTATCGGAGCTAGTTGTATTTGATATTGATTTCTTGATTTTCTTATTTTTTGTCATTGTGGTCTCTCAGATGTGATAATTTTTTCTAAACATACGCTAACAAAATTTAATAGGGTTCATTAAATATAAATTATTTGTCTTTTTTGTATATAAAAAAGGTGTTTAAGTATAATTATTTTTTTCAATTTTTTCTGTTATCTGCTTTAAAAAAAGTAAAAATCATATAAATTTAATATAATTTATATAGTATATTTACATCAAATATATAAACTCTCAATTCTTATGTACTTTTAATTATAATTGGGGGAATAATTGAATTTCTAAGAAAGTTCAAGAAATAATTTCGTGGGAAAGAACAAAGAGAACATTCAGGTTTTTATATATCCTAAGTCTGTTTATATCTCCATTGATTGGGCTTATTAGTATCCTCGTCTTTTCTTACATTGAGATTTTAAAAGATACTGATTGGAATACTGGCGTTTCAGATGAATCATTTTATAATTTCAAGTAGATGAGACAGGTTTTAAGCAAATGAACGTAAGTTATCGTATTTCATCATATTTCACATAAGCAATAAGTAAAATAATGCCAATAATGATTCCACCTAGGAGAAATCCTAAAATCATCCAAATGAGTTGTTCATTTCTTGCTTGGTTAAATCTCTTTTCTTTAATTAGCGTATTTATCTCGTTGAGCTTCCACCGAATCAAAAAATTGACAAACGCAAAAATCAAAATAAACAATCCAACGAAAACTATTATTGAAACGACCCCAATGATTAGGAAAAAGATACCAAAGAGTAATGCGATGATCCCAGCAACATTATTAAGTGAAATGATGGCCTCTGCAGCAGCGGGAAGTTCTTCTTCCTTCTTTGACCATGGGATCTGTTGATTATTAAACGAGGATTGTTGATGTAACGATGCACCGCACGAAGGGCAAAAATTTGATTGAGGGTCTTTTATTCTTTTACCACATTGGGGACAATAATTGGACACTGAAGTCACCTCATAAACTTATTAAAAGTTTTGATGGTTAAATTATTTTGCGGGTAAATAATAATTATCTATGATTTTTAATAAATTTTGAATAATATTTAATTATTTCATTATTTATTTATATTAAAAACTCAATTATGAATTCAAGATGGGACAGACTCGATACATTTGTTATAATTCAAGGTTTAATATTGTTAATCTATGTAATTTAAATCTAGATATACCTAAAAATTTACAAAATTAAAATATGCTAAAAATATCCGTCCATTAAAAACAAAATTGAGAAAGAAAAATATGTCACGAATCACACCTCAGATTGTTGAAGAACTTCGAAAGGAAGAATCAAACGGGAGATTCCAACAGGTAACATTTAAAAATAACAATAGCAAAATAGGTCAATTCTCAAAAGATCAGTTGCTCAACAAAATGATTGACGCATCAAAAAATAGTAAGGTTAGCATTCTAGTTACCGATGCTAATGGAATCATACAGTATATTAATCCCTATTTTTCAGAGAAATCGGGCTTTTCAAAAGAGGATCTTCTTGGTGAAAAGGTAAAAAATCTATTTAATACCGCACAATCAAAAATTGCTTTTAATAAATTAAAAAAAACCATTCTATCTGGAAATATTTGGACTGGAGAATTACAAAGCAAACGAAAGGATGGAAAATCACAATGGTTGCAATCCACTATTATACCCATACACGGTCAACATGACCAAATTTGCTTTTACTTAAGTATTCATCAAGAGATAACCCAACGTAAAGAGATAGAACAAACATTAAAAATCAAAGAAAATGCAATTCTTTCATCTATAAATGCAATTGTTCTCACTAATCTATCTGGAAAAATTACCTCAGTTAATCCTTCTTTTTTAAAAATGTGGTCTTTTGACTCTGAAAAGAAAGTAATCGGAAAAACCGTTTTTTCACTTTGGAAAAAAGGCGGGCAATACATGCACATAATGGACACTGTCCTAAGAGATGGTGGATGGCTTGGAGAAGTAATGGCACGAAGTAATGTCGGTCGATTATTTCCCGTACAGATGTCAGCAAGTATCGTGAAAGATGATTACAATAAACCATTACAGATCATGGCATCTTTTGTTGATATTACAAAACAGAAGCGAATGGAAAAGAATTTTAAAAAATTCAAAAAAATCTCTGATGAAGCAGATTATGGTTCAGTCATCTATGATTTACAAGGTACTATTCTGTATGGCAATGATGCATTTGCTTGTATGCATGGATTTACAATGAATGATCTTATAGGTGAAAACATTGACCTTTTATTTTCCGATCAGAAAAAGGAATCCGTTCATACGATTCTAGCACAATTAAGAACTCATGGAAAAATCATTGGTAATGAAGAATGGCATGTAACTAAAGAAGGAAACACATTTCCGTTGCTTGTCACTTCTTCTCTTATTGATGATCCTCAATTCCATCAACCTTTTGTGGCTGGGACAATGATTGATATTACAAAAATGAAAGAAGCTGAAAAACAGATCATTGCACATGTCGAAGAAGTTAAAATGATGAATCAGGAACTTAACGTTGCCAAAGAACAATTAGCTACCTTGAATCAAAACCTTGAAGAAAAAGTAAGGGATCGAACAGCTAAAGTTCATCAATTATTAAAACAAAAAGATGGATTTATCAATCAACTAGGCCATGATCTTAAGACACCACTCACCCCAATGCTTGCGTTAATCCCATTATTGGAAAAAAGGGTTTGTGATGAAAAAGGAGAAAAATATATTTCGATGATTCAACGAAATATCTTTTACATGAAGGAGTTAGTAAATAAAACAATAACCTATGCAAAACTAAATTCTGATAACATCAATTTTTCTTTCAGCAAAATAAATATTGCTGATTTAATTGACGAGGTTGAATCTGATTTTCATCAAACACTTCAAAAATATGATGGACAAATTATAAACAATGTTGAACGTGAGTGTGTATTACATGCTGATTTAGTTCAATTAAAAGAATTGTTTCATAATCTCATTTCAAATTCAATTAAATACAAACAAAAAAACGAACCACTCAGCATCCATATCACTTCGTCACGTGAAGATAATGATCAATATACGTTCACCATCAAAGATAATGGTATCGGGATGACCAAAGATCAAATTGAATTTGTGTTTGATGAATTTTATAAAGCGGATGAGTCTCGAACTGATATCAATAGTCATGGCTTAGGGTTAAACATTTGTAAGAGAATCGTTGAGAAACATGGTGGATTGATATGGGCTGAAAGTAATGGTCCGAATCAAGGGAGTACGTTTTCTTTCACGATTAGTGATATGAATCACTCTAAAGAATCATAACAATAAAATGAAAAAAGGAAGGAAGGTAGATGACAACATCTAATACTGATTTGTTAAAAAGTACGGTTTCAGCATTATGTAAAGTTTCTGGAAGACGAACCTCTGAATCATTCGCGTTTAAAGTAATGAATACTATTGTTGATTCATTAAGACAGAGGTATCATTTTTTTAATCATGTAACCATTAGGGGAATGTCCAATCCAGATGACGTGTATGTTTCCTCTGAAATTGAATCGGTTGATTCCTCAAATATCTATAAGTCTATTGAAACTATGATTAGAATCGTTCATATGGATCTAGTTGATGATGCAGGACTTTATTTTATTAAGGAGTTTAAACAAGAAATTGAACGAGATACGCTTTTTGATCTGATTCAACATGGCGTGGATTTACATACGTTAGAACTAGAACAACAACATGTGTACCAATACAGGCAGGAAAAAAAGGATAGATCTTCTGAGACAAGTCTTCTTGGATATACCTGGAAGGATGTTTCTAATTGGAAATATGATGATATGAACAATGTTTGTATTCTTTATGATATGAATGATACGATCTTGGATAAACTAAATCTGGATGCCATTATTAAAGATCATATTGACCGGTTAACTGGATCTCAAGATATTGAAAGCTTGTCAAGTCTTGAAACAGAACGATACAAAAAGGAATTTGAACTTTTGCAATTGTTAAACCAGAAGGATTTGGATCTTGATAGTGCGTTATCTCTCCTTCAGGTTTCAGAGGATGATTTGGAACATATGATTGAACGATTATTGAATTTAGGATTGCTAGAATACCATGATTTTGATGTCGTTAAATTAAGTAAGAAAGGAATAAAATATATTGAAAATAATAAGTGACAGGTTTTTTTCCTACGGTGTAATTTTCTCAAATTGATTATTTTTACAAAAAACCCTTTTATAATCTTAAAAAAAGAATGAAAGTAGTGAAATGGATGGTGAAGAAAAACGTTATCAAAATAGTCCAATGTTTGCTCTATTTTTGGTTGTTTACTATCAATATTGATATACCAATCTAATCGAGAAGAAGTATTCATTGGATTGCAAAGAAAATGATGGAAGAATGTAGATAATTCATTACTCTGATAGTTGACGTTGTATTTGATCAATCATCAGTGAAGATGACGGATCAGCACCTTGAATTTGTGCGGTATATACGCTACTAAATTCGCCAAGATATGTTAACCATAATAATTTAGCTAACCTACTTTTTCCTTCAGGATTGATAATTAACGGCGGAGATGAAATATCCTCACAAAAGGTTTCAATAAAATTTAATTGAATTTTTAGTTCACGTGATTCTTGAGAGGTATCCCTAAACATAACACTATTTAAACCAAATGAAAACGGTTGATTTTTTGTTAATGCTTCAAGTGCATGGAAGGAAAAGTCGGGTACGCTATAAAAAAAGGAAGAAGTTTTACTATTGCGATTGAATTGCTGACTCCAATACTTAGCAAGTGAACCATATTCTTCTGCTCCGAAAAACAATGGAATGGACTTTTTTATGTGCTCTGAGATTTGTTTTGCAAGATTTTTCTCTTTTGAAACAGTTGGCAGCATTGTTTTCTTCAAATCAGAAAGAATTTTTTGGGTTTCTTGGATTTCTTTTTTAATAGTTTGAGGAAATAAACCTGTTTTTACAAATCCTGAAAGCATAGATACTAGTAACAATTCATTCGTAAATTGACTAAGTAATTCTGAAGATAACGGGAGGCAGGGTAGTTGCCTATGTTTGCAATATGTCTGTAGACGTCCTCCCGCACAAGAAGTAAGTATCTTACAATGTTTTTGATCAGCTTCTTTAAAAATATGTAGTAATCCAGGATCATTTCCTGAATAGTTCATCGGACAGATTAAGGTGTGTTTATTTGCCCATTTTGGAAGTTTTTCACTAGATGTTAAGGTAATTGGGATAGTTGATTTATCGTTTAAATACCAAAAAAGTAGTTCACTAGCAATCGCATTTTCACCAAAACCAGGTAACACAATGTGGTCAACATCATATAACCGAGGAATATCAATGTGATCAACGGTGGTTTGTATCTCTTTTATTTGATCTGGAGTCATTGTTAATACATTAAAAACCTGTGATAAACCTGGATTCATTTCTTCAGAGAGTTTAGTATCCATACAAAAATAGATAAATTGTAAAGACTTTTTAAGATTACGGGAATTTACAATCGTTGATTAGCATAATGCTTATATCAATTGAAAGAATGCAGAGTTTTCAGTATGATTATTAGTGAACAGAAACCTTTTGATGAATTATTAAAGCGTATTGGTGATCAATCCGTTTTTCTTTTTGGTTGTAGTGAATGTGCAACACTTTGCCACAGTGGTGGAAAAGGGGAACTGATCCGATTAGAAAAAAAACTGAAAGATGCACATGTAACGGTTACTGGTTGGGTTGTTTTAGAACCCGCGTGTAGTTTGACAAGTAATGAAAAAATCTTTGATCGATATAAAGATCAGATTGATCAAGCTGATGCGTTAGCCGTTTTTGCTTGTGGAGATGGAACCCAAGTCGTCAGTTCACTTTTTCCAAAGAAAAAGGTGATCAGTGGCACAAACACCTTGTTTTTAGGGGTCAAATCAAGTATTACTACCTTTCAACGTCGCTGTAATATGTGTGGAACATGTATTGTGGATGAATTCAACGGTATTTGTCCTATAACTCGTTGTCCAAAGCATATGTTGAATGGCCCCTGCGGAGGATCAGAAGATGGTATGTGTGAGGTTTATCCAGATATGCCTTGTGTTTGGGAGGAAATTGAAAAGAAATCAAAAGAAATGGGAAACTATCAGTCGATATTCCTTGATTTTAAACCCTCGCATGATTGGTCTCAGTCACATTTGATGAAAAAGGAGCGATGATGCAGATGGTTAAAACGAATCTTCAACGAGTATTAGATGAGAGACATTTTGCGGTTACTGCTGAAATCGGTCCACCAAAAGGTGCAGACCCTAACACAATTATATCTAAAGCAAAGCAGCTGAAAGGATTTGCTGATGCTTTTAATATTACGGATAATCAGACTGCAGTCGCACGGATGAGTAGTCTTGCTGGTGCTTGTTTAGTGAATCATCAAGGGATGGAACCTATCTATCAATTGGCATGTAGAGATCGAAATCGACTTGCGTTACAAGCTGATATTCTTGGTGCTTCAGCTCTTGGCATTCATAATATGTTGTTTGTCACTGGAGATCATCAATCAAAAGGAAATCATCCTCATGCCAAAGGCGTCTTTGATATTGATTCTGTTCAATTAATCTCAATTGCAAAGAATTTACGAGATAACCATATCTTTGAGAATCAAGAACCCTTGAAATCTAAACCTCCACAAGTATTTATTGGAGGTGTTGCTAATCCTTTTGTTTCTTCCATAACTTTACGGGTTGACCGTCTTGAAAAAAAGATGCGTGCTGGTGCTGATTTTATTCAAACGCAAAGTGTGTTTAATATTCCTCGTTTTGAAGAATGGATGGATGCAGTAAGAGAGAGAGGCCTAGATGATCAGATCCATATTATCGCTGGTATTACTCCATTAAAATCAGTAAAAATGATGCAACGGATGAAATATCATGTGCCTGGAGTGAATATTCCAGATCATATTGAAAAAAGGATGCTGGATGCAGAAGATGTGAAAGAAGAAGCATTACAGTTGACAAATGAGATTATTCGATCGGTAAAATCTATTAAGGGAGTTCATGGAATTCATATAACTGCATTGTTTTGGGAACAAAAAATCCCAGAGATTGTTGAACAGGCTGATTTAATTCCTAGAGTATAATTATACGAATATTTTGTAATTGATCATGCTATCATACTCTATATAAATTAACTTTTTCTTAGCATTGTTAAATTAAGAGAAATGCAGATAGTTCTTCACTAAAGATCGTAAGAAATGCAAATCCTAATGCAAAAAACATGTACACAGAATACATCACTGACCAAGCATGAATGTTTTCTAATGTTTCACTTTCTTCATCTCCACAGAAAAGCAAATAAAAAATGATCAATGATCCAAGCATTAACAGTGATAAGGGCCAAAGATAAGCATCTAACCAGCCAGAATCTATAAGTAAGGGAATAAGAACAAAGGGAGCAATAAGGAAAGGAAAAGAAATAATTGCTGCTCTTCGGACACCAAATACATTGACAAGCGTACGGACTCCAACTAATCGATCTGCTTTTTCATCAACAATATCTTTAGTAGTCATTCCTCCAATTAGGAAAAGCGTTGCCAACCCACCAACAAGTAAGGGTAATGGTTCCCAAGGATTTCCAAAGACACTCCATCCTGCAAGAATTCCAAGCATTCCTCTTGGAATCGCAATCCAGATTTGATTAATGAACAGGAATCGTTTTGTACGTGGGGGAAGTGAGTAAAGCACCGTAAAAATCATGATGAGGAAGATGAAAAAACCAAACCATTGATTGATAATTACTGCTCTAAGTAATGCAAATAAATACAACAAATAAGCTAAACTTTGTGCTTCATCAGCAGCAATAATGCCTCGGGGAACGGGACGATAGGGTTTTGAGATTTTATCTCCTTCTTCATCTGCAGCTTGGTTTAATGCATTCGATGCCGCATTAACGATAGCAACAGTGAAACTTGCATTTGCAACGGTTTGCCACCAGTTTTTTGGAATGGGAGTGTTAGAATAAATCAGGCTTGCTACCATGATGCTCATACTTACGATGAATGGAGCCATCAAGGTAAATGGGCGTAAGAGATCAAGATATCCGCGGATGTGTTCGGCAAAAAACCGTTTTTTACGGTATGGTTGTTTCATTGTGAGCTTACCGAAGTATTCATCAGAATCATTTTTTTGAGCCATAATTAAGCATGCCAAACATTAACTGATTATAAAAACTATACGTTTTGTTTCTATGTCGTATAGTTCAGTCTAAAATGAGTGAACAATCCCCTATGAATATAAAAAAATAAGGTAAAAAATAAAAAAGTTTATATCATTATAATTTTATATCTTTTTGTGAATGGGGGAGCTGATTTTTTCTCTCTTCACCACCTTCAATTTCCCCCATTCTCTCCTCACACAAGTAATTTTTCTTTTCCTTATCTTAAAAATAACATAATTTTTTATATTATCGAATAATTATCTTTATATGGTTGTTTTGTTTCATGAGTATTCAACGTTTGACTAAGGCATTATTTTTGCTTTTAACCTTTTTTTTTATTTTTATCTCCTATGGGTATTCCAAGTTTTTTGTCATGTTCATATAGTCAAATCAAACGAAACATATCTCAATCATCAATTTACACCATAGAAAACATTACCATCGTCTTGGTCACTGGTGATTCATATCAGATGGGTTATCAACAAAGAAGTTTACTTTCAACTGAACTTTATCAGAATCTGAGAGCTTTTTTTGCGTATACATCCACTAGGGTTTCTAATGAATCGTTATTACGTATGTGGGAATACATGGAACCATTTGTTCCAACAGAATATAAACGAGAAATGCAAGGACTTGCAGATGGATCTAATATCTCTTTTACTGATATTGCAAAAGCGTACATGACCATTGTATGGCTTGATTTAGGATGTATTAGCGTTGCTTGTTGGAACAATGCAACGGTTGATCGAAAAATGTTACATGCTCAAAGTCTTGATTTTCCATTGACCATTAAAGATCCTATGACTAATAATTACGTTCATGAACATCAATTTCTTTTATTAAGGGAATCCAAAAAATAGACAAAAAACATTAACTCCCACCGTTGCTGGCACTCCAAATTTTGGTGGGGGATTTTCAGAATCAAAAATTGCTATCGGTAATCAGGTCTGTCAAAGTAAAGATAATTCATTTAATGGTACACCGATTCAGTTTCGTATCCAACAAGCATTAGAATATGCACCTAACATAACCAAAGCAATTTCTTTTTTAACAAGAAATAAAACGGTAGGATGGAATCAAGTAGTTGCAGATGCATCAACAAATACTGCTGTTGCCATTGAAACAACAGCAAATCAATCAGCGGTTCACTCTTGGAATGATTTAGATGAATCTAAAAGTCCATTCACAGAAATTCCTTTTGTAATCAGACAGACTAATTTTTTTATTAATCAAAGTACAGCTGCAACCCAAAGATCGCATTATAATCCAAGTGGATTTTTAGGTTTCATTCGTATGATGCTTTCTGATGAATACTTTTTTACTCCATGGATTTTGTACAAAGCACTTTCTGATCAAATACTTTTAGATTATGGGTCAATGGATGTCTATATTGTCATGCACTCTATTCGTCTTATGTATCGTGGAAACACAGATCGTTTACTAAATCTATTATCTGTTATCTTACATGGAGTATATCCTTCTACGGGGTTTCTTAGTCCCTGGCATCAATGGGTATGTAATTTAAACACAGGTGAACTGGCGATTAGCTTTGCTTCTGCGAATAAACCCGCTTCTGAAAATCAGATTCATACGATTAAATTTTATGAATTATTCAAATCGATATGATTCATTTGAAAAAACTTAATCGATGGGAAATAATTCAATGTTTCCTAAATATTATAAACTACTAGTTAGATTCCATTAATGGTGAATGTGGATGCACGATGATGAATCGATAAATGAATCTAATCAATCTTCCGATAAGGATGATTTGGAAAAAAGAAGACCACGACCATTTAGATACATTAAAGATCTTTCTGAACTGCCAGTAAGTGAAAATTTATTTTCTGAAACGGTGATGAGTACGAAATCAGATTTTACTGTTGAAAAACTCATTGAACAATTTGATTCCGTTGTTGGCGTTGGCGATGTCCAAGCAATTGAGCGTGTTGTTAAAAAACATGAGAAACGGAATCATAAACATGATCCTTCCGTAGGATAATTCTCTAACGAACAGATGAGAAAAACGATATGTTAATACATAACTTCTCATATTCTCCGTCCGATGAACATCGATAAGATCATAAATGAACTTTCACGGAATGAAAAACAAGTGCTTCTTTCATTACAAAAACTCAAAGGTTCAGCTGCACCTGAGAAAGTTGTGGACGAGGGATCTTTTTCTCAGCAAGTTGAGGTAATGAATGCAGCTTCATGGCTGCAAGCAAAAAAACTTGCAACGGTCAAAGAATACGTGAAAACCGTGTATTCATTGGACAAGGAAGGACGTTATTTTCATGAGAATGGTCTTCCTGAAAAACGAGTGATTATTTATCTTAATGAACATGATAAGAAAGCCTCATTAGGGGATCTTAACGTTGTTTTAAAACCATATGAAATTCCTATTGCTATTGGTTGGGTGAAACGGAAAGGATGGGCTCAGATCTCCAAAGAGAATAATGAAACAGTGTTAACGCTTACGGATAAAGGTGCTTCAGCGGTTCAAGATAAAACCGATGATGAACACATTATTGATTTTTTAGCGAAGAACCCAGATAGTGAGATCGATGAGAACAAACATAAACAGTTGATTAAACGAAGTAATGTCTTAAAGGAAAAAGAGATAATTACTGGTGAAATCTCATTAACTGATTTAGGCTGGGAAGTAGTGAATCGTGGGATTACCATCACTGATGAAATCACGCAAGTCACAAGTGAAATTATTAAGAATAAATCATGGGAGTCTACACCGATTAGGCCATATGATGTTAATACGTTTGCTCCTAGTTTACATGGGGGAAAACCACATCCGTTAGTTCAATTAATTGAAAAGATTCGAACGATTTTATTACGAATGGGTTTTTCTGAGATTGAAGGTAATTTTGTGGAATCGGCATTTTGGAATATGGATGCTTTGTTCATTCCTCAGGATCATCCCGCCCGAGAAATGCAAGATACCTTTTATTGTAAGAATCCTTCTAAAATTACTATTGATGATCAAGAATTAGTTGACATTATCGCTCAAGTCCATGAGCATGGTGGAAAGACAGATTCTGATGGTTGGGGATATGAATTTTCTAAGTCCGAAGGAACAAAACCGTTATTACGAACACATACAACAGTAAACACTATTCGATATTTGTATCATCATCCAACACCACCAGCTAAGATCTTTTCTATTGGTCAAGTGTTTCGTAAGGAAAACATTGATTCAACGCATCTTCCTTTATTCTATCAGATCGAAGGAATCATTCATGATCCTAGTGTTTCCTTCCGCCAATTGATCGGTATTCTTTCTGAAATGTATAAACAAATGGGATTTGAAAAAATTCGGTTTCGGCCGGCTTATTTTCCATATACTGAACCAAGTATGGAAGTTGAAGTGTTTTGGAATGGTCAATGGATGGAACTTGGGGGTAGTGGAATGTTTCGACCGGAGGTTACTGAACCATTAGGAATTGAAAGTCCAGTACTTGCTTGGGGTCTTGGCTTGGAACGACTTGCCATGTTATTATTCGAGTTGAATGATATACGGCAATTGTATCAAAGTGATTTTGATTGGTTAAAAAATCAACCGTTGCTTTAATTCTCATCTGAAATGGTTGTTGCTGGATTCCCAGCATATCGTTTCCCTTTTTTTAATTGCATATCTTCAGGTATAACGCTTCCGGGTTCAACGATGACATCATCTTCAATAGTTACGCCAGGTAAGATAATTGATTTATTGCCAATGAAGCAATTGTTTCCAATGATTACTGGTTTTAATCTTAAGGTTTTATGAGAGATATGAGCATAAATACTAGCATATCCTCCAATAAGTGTGTGTTCACCAATGCTTACTGCATAGGGTTCATCAATAAATTCAGTTCCAGCTAAAAGACTTGTTTTTCCAATGTTGAGTCCAACTAGTTTTGTAAGTGCTGATCGTAACGGGACTAATGGTAGAAAACTAATTAGTTTTATTGAGGGTCGATACAAGGTAAAAAAGAGCATATGGTGGAAAAAATTTCTATCTTTGATGCTGATTTGGTATTCTCCAGGTTTCATGTGTATATGAAATAGTCTAATGAACAGGGCAGGAATAAATGATTCTATAATGAGGAGGAAAAAGAAGAAGATGACTGCAAGAGTACTAACTATTACGTACCAGATAATACCTTGAAACAACAGTGATATTTTTACGTATAGATTGGTAAATCCAATGATGAGTGGGATGAGACCAAGGATATACGCAATTATTGGTAGTAAAAAAAGGAGCAATCCTCTTGATAGGGAGGTTAATGAAAAATCGTATGGTTTATCCTTAATTTTTGTTTTTGACATTTCAGTTCATATTAGAGAATAGATAGATCTATAAAAGAATTATTTTTAAAGTAAGGTTTATTTGTTAGTCCCAATCTTTTTAACTGGTGTTCCCCCATAGACGGTATTTTTTTCAAGATGTGTGTCTTTTAATACAACGCTATTAAGGGCAACGGTGACATTATTTTCAACGTTTACTCCAGGCATCACAAATGATTTTCCACCGATAAGACAATTATCTCCGATTTTTACTTTTTTAACAATGAGTTTTTTCTCTCCTAAATGACCAGTTATTTGAGACCATCCACCAATTAGGGTTTGTTCACCTATTTCAACCATGTATGGATCATGAATGAGTTCACTTCCAGCAACAACACTACTTTTTCCCATTTTAAGACCAACCAGCTTTAAGAATCGTACGCGTAAAGGAATAAGGGGAAGAACCCCTATTAGTTTTAATGAGGGACGATATAAGATGAAATAAAGTGAGTATTTGTAAAAATTCCAATCTTTTATGGAAATATCATATGCTCCTTCATCTACTTTAAGATGAGAGAGGCGAATGAAAAGCCCGGGTATGAAGGTTTCAAAGATGATGAATAAGAAAAATTCGATCACTAGAATTAGAGTGAAAATAAAAATACCAAGGATTGAAGAGAAATCAATGAATCTAATGATATACAATAGTGAAAGAACAATGGGAAATAATCCAATGGTATAGGCTATAATTGGTATTATTAGAAGGCTGATTCCTCGTATAATAGAGGTAAATGAAAAATCGTATTTTTCTTTGCCGCCTTTGTAACCATCTCGATATCGTGCCATAAATCAGGTAAGGAAAACAATAATACGGTAATATCTTTTTTGCTAGAAACAAGGCAATAATCAAGGAAAATCAAAGAAAAAAGATGAAATATTTTCATTTTTATTAAAAATTATTTGTTCTTTTTAATTTCTTTTACCGGGACACCACCATACATGGTGTGTGATTCAAGGACCTTATTTTTAGTTACTAAACTTTTACCACCAACAACAGAGTGATGTTTCAAATGTACGCCAGGCATCAATAATGCTTCTGCTCCAACGAGACAATGATCTTCGATAATCACTTTAGATATCACTAGTTTATCTTCTCCAAGATGCCCCATGATGGTCGCACCTCCACCAATAAGGGTGTTATCTCCGATTTCTACGACACAGGGATCTGAAATGGTGTTTCTACCGCCAAAGAAAACATTTTTTCCAACTTTTGCTCCAACTAATCGTAAATATGCTGCAAAGATAGGTGAGATAAAGAATACATTAAGAAGTTTGACTGTTGGACGATATAAAATGTAAAATAATCCAAAATGAAACGTGTTTTTATCTTTAACTGATTTACGGTGTTTTCCCGGTTCATAAGTTAAATGAAAGATTTTGATGGTCATACCCGTGAAAAACATCGTTGAAAAAATTAAGATCAGAAAACTGATCAGCAATATGAATGGTAACATAATGAGTGGGATGATCCAATGTTGAAAATATAAGGTAGCATAATGAAGGTAACTTCCAACGATAAGAACTGAGGGTAACGCTGAGATGGAATAAACAATAATTGGGATGATCACAATAAGGATCATGCGAATGAGTGAAATACCGCTTTTGTCGAATTTTTTTGTTTCCCCGTCGTATTTCATAGGAAGCCTTCAATTAGATAATCTTTTAAAAACCCATTGCCAATCGTTTATAAAGAAAAAAGATTTTTATTTGACTTTGTAATATTTCATCAGGATCCACTGCACGATTCGATCGGAGATAACTCCTTTTAAACTTGCTGCAAATCGTTGTGAAAAAGAGCCAACTCGATAGCGGACCTTTGGATGATTTGATCGTAAAATTTTTTCTATGGTCTGAGCAATCTGTACTGGATCAGATCCATTTTGTTCATCATGTTCAAAGATTGATGTTGATTCATCTACCACTTTTTTGTATGGCGAAGAATCAGTTATTATTTTTTTTCTGTTTTTAGTAAAATCAGTTTTAAAATCACCTGGTTCTACAAGAACAACATCAATACCAAATCCTTGTATTTCCATACGTAATGCTTCTGAAAGCCCTTCTATTGCAAATTTTGAAGCACTGTATAATCCCTGAAAAGGAAGACCAAGGACTCCACCGATTGAACTAAGATTAATAATCATGCCATGATGTTGTGCTCTCATAATTGGAAGAACTTGTTTTGTAACGGATAACATGCCAAAAAAATTGGTATCAAACAATGATTTAGCTTGATCAACTGATGTTTCTTCTATTGGTCCTGAGATTCCCCAACCTGCATTATTAATCAAAACATCAATACGGCCTAGCTTGCTTTGAATAAAAGAAATCGCTTCAGCGATTGATTGTTCACTTGTCACATCCATTCGTATCATTATAGGATCAGTTGGAGATTCAGGGATAGAAAGAGTATCTGGTTTTGGTGCATTACGACTTGTTCCAAATACTAAATAGCCTTTTTTAGATAGATAAGAAGCTGTACTTTTCCCAAGTCCTGAAGAAGCACCAGTTAGTAAGATTACTTTTTTATCCATCTATTATTCACCAGATATCAATTCGTTTTTTTTTAATTTAAATGAATTTCATTTTTTTACCAACCGTTTCAAAGATTGATAACGCATCATCGATGAGATCCTCTGTCATAGTAGCCATATATGAAGTCCTCATTAATTCCCTTCCTTTTGGTACAGCCGGTGCCCGCACTGGATTAGTGAAAATCCCTCGTGGCTTATGATAAAATAATTTTTTGTAAAACTTAAACGCATTCATTTCATCTCCAATGATAATAGGAATAATTGGGGTAGTGGACAATCCAATTTCAAATCCTAACTCATCAAGACCTTTTCTCATTTTATCTGCAATATGTAACAAGTTTTCTCGATAAGAATTATCATTTTCAATAAGATCTAACACTGCATGCACCGTAGCACAATTTGCTGGTGGCATACTTGCAGAAAAAATAAAGGATCGAGCATGATGACGAACCCAATTACACACAGATTTATCAGCGGCAATGTACCCTCCACTTGATGCAAAACTCTTTGAAAATGTTCCCATCAAAATATCAACATCTTTAGTTACATTAAATTTTGCTGCTGCACCTCTTCCCTCTGGACCAAGTACTCCAATTCCATGAGCATCATCAACATACAGCATGGCATCGTGTTCTTTTGCGATCTCAACGATTTTATCCAATGGTGGTACATCACCTTCCATTGAAAAAACGCCTTCTGTGATAATGATTCCTTTTCCTTCAGGCACGTCTTCTAATTTTTGCCTTAAATCATCAGCATTATTATGTGAAAAAATGACTTTGCGATCCTTTGGCATTTTAGCAAGAGTAATCCCATCGATAATTGATGCATGATTTAATTCATCAGATATAACAACAGAATCATCAATAGAAAGAAGTAATGATGAAATGGTTCCTAAATTTGCTTGCATCCCCGTTGAAAAGATAACGCAGTCTTCTTTTCCAAGGAATCTAGCTAATCTTTGCTCAAGTGAATTATGAAGTGAAAATGTTCCATTAAGGAGTCTTGATCCCGTTGTTCCCACACCATATTCTTCCATAGCCTCCATGGCTCTTGCTTTTACATGTTCATTTCCGGTCATGCCAAGATAATTATTACTTCCCAGCATGATGATCTCTTTTCCTTCCATCTCCACTAATGGGCCTTGTTCGCTAGTGATTGGATGAAAATAAGGGTATAACCCCATTTTTTTAGCAATAGTAGCAATCCCGGATCGTTTGTATTTCTTACAGGTTTTCATAATTTCGTTCATAGGAAACATCCTCAAAAACAAAGATTATCTTATATGTTTTTTTGAAAAGTTGATAAAAAATAGTATTCATATTTCTAAAAATAGATTAAGTGGCATCACTTCGAAGTTCCCGGCGGAGTAATTTACCAACTGAAGATCGTGGAAGTTCCTCTCGGTATTCAACGAATTTTGGAACTTTATAAGCAGCTAGTTCTTGTTTGCAGAATGCTCGGATTTCTTCTAAGGATAACTTTTTTTGATTTGGCTTTTGTACAATGACTGCTTTCAGTTTAGTACCAAGTTTAGTTTTCTGACCGATGACTGCTGCTTCAAGAATGGAAGGATGAGTAAGTAAGATATCTTCGACTTCATTGGGCCATACTTTGAATCCAGAAACAATGATCATATCTTTTAATCGATCAAGGATCTTAAAATATCCTTCAGGAGATTGTGATGCGATATCTCCAGTTCGAAGCCAACCTTCTTTTAAGGTATCTTCTGTTTCTTCTTTATTGTGCCAATAGCCTTTCATCACGCTTGGTCCTTTCACCCAGAGTTCACCTGGGACACCAGGTGTATTGATTTCTCTGTCTGTCTCAGGATTAATGATTTTTGCTTTGGTGTTTGGAACCGTGACTCCAATACTTCCGATTTTTCTGTGTTTTTTATTAGGCGGATTTACATGAGTTACAGGCGATGCTTCTGTAAGACCATATCCTTCAATCAACAAGGATCCAGTTTTCTTTTCATAGATGTCCACCGTTTGTTTTGGAAGGCTTTCTCCACCAGAGATACTAAGATGTATTGATGATAAATCATATTTTGAAATGTGTTTGTGGGTAGCAAATTTCTGGAAAAAAACTGGGACACAGTAAAGGAAATGAATTCGATATTTATCAATAAGTTTCATGACTTCTTCAAGTTGACGAGGATCAGGAACAAGATAAATTGCTGCGCCTTCTGATACTGGCCAAAGAAATGAGGAAGTCAATCCAAAGATGTGAGCGTAAGGAAGTACTCCAGCTATTTTGATTTGTCCTTCTGGTTGTTTTTCAAGTTTGCTTTTCCAGTATTGTAAAACAGCTGTTTGCGCAATCAGATTTTTATGAGTGAGCATCGCTCCTTTTGAGGTTCCCGTAGTTCCACCAGTGTATTGAAGAACTGCTACATCATGTTCATTTTCTATTGTAGTATTAATAGGTTTATTTTCACCTGATGCGAGTATTTCTGAGTAATTAAGACTACCTGGAAGTGTTTGTTTTTTTCGAGCAGTAATTAGTTTATAAAGATGCTTTTTCACCGTTGGGAGTTCTCGAGCAACAGAAGTTACAATGATATGTTCTACCGTGATATCCTCTTTGATTTTTTTGACTTTATCTAGAAACATATCAAGGGTGACAAAGACTTTTGGTTCAGCATCATTAAGTCGTTCTTTGATTTCCCGAGCTGAATACAACGGATTGAACGCAGTAAATATCGCTCCAAGAGATTGTACTGCAAAGAACGTGACTAAGAATTGTGGTGAATTGGGAAGGTAAACAGCAACGCGATCTCCTTTTTTCACGCCGAGTTTTCGAAGACCGTTAGCCATCTTGTTTATTTCTGTTTCAATTTCTGCATACGTTTTAAATTTTCCTTTAAAAAAAGTTGCTGGTTGATTGTGATGTTCTGCAGCAACAGTTCGGAACATTTCAATAAGATTGTGTTTTGGTATATCGATCATGGTGCGTTCCTACCTGAGTTACACATGCAATGTTGAACGATGTTCAATACTGTGATTAGCATAACTAGTTTATATAATTTGTTTATCATAAATTGACCTATTGTCGATAATTCATCTGTTTTATGTATAGATGCTAACCACAGCTTTAGTGGCAACACCAATAAATTATTACTTATAAAGTAATTTCAAAAAGTAATTATATTAGATTTTTATTTTTCCTTTAATTCTAGATAATAGAAAATTATAAATAAAAGACAATTTAAACTTTTTGTACTCACAAATTGGAGTTATCATCCATGAAAAAAATCCATACCTTTGAAATAAACCCTTTTGATGTCACGTTTGAACCGTTAGCTGGATCTACATTTTCAAATCTACTTCGTTTACTTGCAGAAAATCGTTTTCGTATTGGTTTAATTGGCATTCCGCGTATTCTTTATTCCTTAGCACTTACTTCTATTCAATCGCCGTTAAACGTGTTAGAAAGAAGATATTATAATAAACACATCAAATCCATTCCAATTGATAAACCTCCCATATTTATTCTTGGTCATTGGAGAACTGGATCAACTTTTCTTCATAATGTCATGGGCCAAGATCCCCGATATGGTTATCCAACGACACTACAAACGGTAATTCCTGCTCTTTTCCTAAAATATGGTGAGTTATTCCGTCCAATCGTGGATGCTTCACTTCCAGAAAAGCGACCTCAGGATGACGTTTCGATGGGTGCAGATCTTCCACAAGAAGAAGAGTATGCCTTGGGTAATCTTTCTCCATTTTCATATTATAATGGCTGGTGTTTTCCAAAAAACATGGAATATTATAATAATTTCGTTGATTTTAACAATTTAAAACCCTCTACTATTGAAGAGTTCAAAGAAGTCTATTTGGATTATGTTAAAAAAGTTAGTTTTGCTCACAATCATAAACGATTAGTGTTAAAAAATCCGTCAAATACCTCTCGAATAAAGTTTCTACTCGATTTGTTCCCAAATGCTAAATTTGTTCATATCATCCGTAATCCATACCATGTGTATCTTTCCATGAAAAGAAATATTGAAAAAGAAATGATTTTGTACACGATTCAAAATCCACCGTCCTGGGAAGTTTTTGAACAATCAATGGTGAACATGTACAAACGAATGTTTGCGAAATATTTCGCTGAGAAAGATCTGATTCCGAAAAAGAATCTTATTGAGATTAGATACGAAGAATTCATTAAAGAACCAGTGAAACAAATGGAACGGATCTATACTACCCTTGATTTAGGTGATTTTGAAAAGAATAGACCTATCTTTGAAAAATATGTTGATTCTCAAAAGAAGGTTAAAAAAGCAGTGTACAAGATTGAAGATGAATTAAAAAATCATATTTACAATCAGTTAAGAGAAACAATTGATCGATGGGATTATTCGGCATAATATTTTTCTTTACAATTCAGCCTTGTACCATTGAGCAATATCATCCACTGTTTTTTCGAAATCATAAGCGGGTTTATATCCAAGTTTTTCTTTTGCTTTATCAGCTGAAATGATGCGAGTGCACCCAAGTGATTTCACTCGAAAACGAGTTAAGGTAGGATCTTTTGAAAAGAGTTCTGAGAAAAAGGCAGCAGTATATGCTAAAGCAAAGGGAACATGTTTTTGAGGTGGTGTTAACCCTGTTTTTTTAGTGATTGTTTCCATGAAATTAATGATACTTGTTTGAAAACTGAGCACATTAAAAACCTCTCCTTGTTTATCATGTTCTAAGATTAATCTCATGCAGCGAGCAACATCAACGGGATGAGTAATAGGTAGGAGTTGTTTTCCAGATCCAACATACGGAAATTTTTGTTTTTTAAAGTTTTCAAACGCAATTTTTAATGCAGGAGATCCTGGTCCAAAAACAAGTGGTGGACGAATGGCTGATGTTTTCAGTGAATCATATTCTTTTAGGGCTACTTCGCCGAGCCATTTTGTTTTTTGATATAAGTTCATTGGTTTTTTTTCGCATTCCTCAGTAATAACTGTTCCTTTTTTTGGATACCCATAGACTCCAGCTGAACTAGTATAAATCAAATGGGGAATGTCATTAGCAACGCATGCATCAGCAACATTTCGTGTTCCTTGCACGTTAATCTTGTAAAAATCTTGTTTTTTACCATGATCCATTGCATAAGCTGCATTGTGAAATACTGCATCTATATCATTCAACTCATTGGTAAATGTATCTGGTTGAGTGATATCTCCAATAATTTGATTTGTATGAGGAATCGATTTTGATTTACTTCGTGAAAGAATGGTCACCTCATAATCATGACTAAGAAGTTCTTGAACAAGATATCTTCCAATAAAACCTGTTGCTCCTGTTATAAATAATTTCAAGATTTTCCACTCCGTGTACTATGTAATTTTAGAGTATTTTTCAAGTGATAAGATACTTTTTGACATATTTAAAATATTCATTCTTTTTAAAAAAAAAGATATTTTTATTTATTTTCTTTTGTAAGATGAATTCCTGCGATTTTTGCAACGAATTTTATCGATTCATCAAAAATTTTTTTCTCCGCTAAATATTCTTCTGATTTTATCTTATTGATTTGAATCCATTCCCTCATCTTCTTTCGACCAAGTGGTTGAAAACGAACGATATCTTCTCTTTTTAATAATTCATTAGCCATTTCTTCTGGTACTTTTACACCAATGCCGTCTTCAAAGACACAAGCAAACAGTTTACCGCCCACATAATAAGCAGGATATCCAAACATTTTACCCGCTTCTACTATAGATAAATTCAATAGATATGAATCCAGAACATTTTTATGATCTTGATTAAACTTTGCTTTAGTCACCTGATTCACCATTTTTCCAATATTCCTAAACATATTATTCGACTTTACAATTTATTCTAATGATATTCATCGCCTTACAGTTTGTATCAGATTTTCTTTCGTATACATTTTAATACATGTTTTTTCCAATAATCAATACAACTAATATTTTTAGTAGAAATTTTAATTTAAATTCTCATTTCTTTTTCATTCTTAAGACATTCAAAAGTTTTTAACAAGGTGTTTTCCTATTCTTTAGTTTATATTATTTAAAACATTGTGGGAGGAGTTTAATCAAAATCTTTTTTAAAATTATTTTAACAAGAAATTCTCTTATTATAGAGCAATTTTGAAATTAATGAATTGCAGTACGTGACCTCCTCCCGCGGCATAAATGCCGAATCTTCCGGTTTGAGTGGTGCAGTATTGCATGTAACTGCACAAGATACTTTTTTTTACCGGAAACATACCTAGTTTTTATCTGGGAGGTTGGACTTTTGAACGCCATTACTGGCAGTCCTCCTTGATTTGGGCATGGTCACTTCACCATGTCGATTCATGGTAACGCCCCCAGCGCACACTCGACCCACTTGTCAAGGATTTGTGGAACGCCTAATGCAAGAGATTTATTCTTGCTGCTTTTCCTGCGCCTCACGCCTCTACCCAAAATGTTCCACGCGCCATTGGCATCAGCATTATATCGCAATCCGCAGTCATGACAGATGAACAAACCCTGCCGAATCCTTTTTGTGTTGGTTGATCCGCACTGATGACAGGATATACTCGTCCGATATTCTTGGACTAATTGGACATCAATACCATCTTTCTGCAGACGATCTACCAAAAGATCCTTCAGCTCTCCTCTTGGATAACTAGAAAGCCTCCTAGATAACGCGTCTTTGTTCCGCATGACCGGTGCTTTCAGATCACCAATGAATACGAATACCTTGCCACGGTTTCTGGCATCAGCAACCGTTAATTGGATGTCGTTGACAATGTCACAGACTTCCTGTTTTCTAATACTTTTCGTATGCCATACTCGGTTTGGTATCCAGTGACCTTTGCCCTTGTTCTGCAATGCTTTTCTGATATGATGTTCGATATACGCCGATTGTTTGGCACGGTTGCCATCGTGGAATTTCACCTTCTGTTTTACGTTGTTGAAGAAGTGATCATCAGTCGTTAACTCCACGGAAGTCATGGCGACCAGATGACGTTCTCCAAGATCAATAGCAAAAGCAGTAACCTTGCTATCGATACGGTCTTTACTGGGTAGATTTGCTTGCCTATTCAGTGATTGAATAAGATGAAAAACGAACCGTCCCTCACGGTTCTTAGTCAACTTGATGCTAGGGATCTTTTCTGCATCAAGGTCTTGGTATCTTCTTTTATTCGGAATGGTTACCGGAATGTTCAAGCCTGCATTAACTGATCTGCTGTTAATAGTTATCCAACCATTCTCCAAGTCCAGGTTGAACATGGTGCTATCAAATAGTGGTGCATATTTGATGATAGTGGGAAACTGTTTCTTTATTGGTTTACCTGCGCGTTTTCGTTTCTTTTTCCAAGATTGGAAACTGTTCCATTTCTGGATAGATTCAGTGATAGCAGTATAATAGTAATGGCTTTGTGGAAAATGAACTGCTCCCTTACAATTATATTTAGTCCTACGATCCTTAGTAGGATAACACAATTTTTCAACGATATCCATGGCATGACGCGTGTTCATACCAGTAAAGTCTAACTGTTCCTTGGCAAAAACAGTGAGAAACCATTGAACCATTTTTGGATAATTCTGATAGATGTGTTCCAACTCCGCTAGCTTATGCTTCGTGATTCTCGTTGAAACTGGAACAATGTACACCGTTCGATGTTTCTGTACCAAAAAAAAACACCATCTCTCCGATCTTATAATAATGGTATATCTTATCTACTTATAGGTATT
>CAYPUK010000055.1:0-2007 GCA_964414035.1 uncultured Thermoplasmatales archaeon
GGAACACCATCTTTCTGATGGTATTATCCTCGTTTATGTTCCACATACGACGGCTGCAGTTATTATTAATGAAGGAGCAGATCCAGCAGTTCAACATGACATTCTTACTAGATTAAACGTGCTTGTTCCATCTGATGAACAGTATACACATGCTGAAGGAAATAGTGATGCTCATATCAAGGCAAGCCTGCTTGGATCTTCAGAAACGATAATCGTTGAAGGGGGTTCATTACAACTTGGGACGTGGCAGCACTTGTTCTTTTTTGAAGGGGATGGACCACGAAATCGAACAGTGTATGTAAAAATGATATCTGATTAATTTTTTAATAATAGAGATTTATAAGTGATACGTTGTAAAAGAAAGCTTATATTTTTTTTTTCATTTAATACATTTTAAAAAACAATTTTTTAATTATTTAAAAATTTGCAAAATATTGGCTTTATTGTTTCATTAGTTTATTTTTATCGAATAATAAAAAAAAGATAATTGGAGAAAAATATAAATACCAGTCATATCATGTTTTATTCATAGTGGGAGGTTATAGCATGAAAAAAGTTAGAATGATACTAATTGTTACTCTAGTAATATCATTCCTATCCAGTGTTCAGGTATCCTGTGTTAAAACGGAAGGTAACATGGGAGAATCTGTATTTTCCTCGATTTCATTTACCTCAAAAAAAACATCAGTTATGTCCGTTCAAGAATTTGAATCGATATTTTCTTCAGGGTTTGAAGAAAATGTATTTCCACCAGCAGGTTGGAACCAACTAAGTCTAAATCCACAGTACAGTTGGCACCAGGATTCAGTAAATGTTCTAACTGGTAATCATTCGGCGCGATGTCTTTATGATAATTCCAGTGCTTCACAGGATGAATGGATCATTACTCCTAAAATTGATATCAATAATCATAGTGATATATATCTTAGTTTTAACTGGTTCATGAGCTATTTTTGGAGTGTTGAACCTTATGATAATTATGATTTCAATGTTTACGTTTCCAAAGGAAATGATTCTAATTGGTATCTTGTTTGGAATGAAGAGCAATTTGGGTCATTTGAAAATTGGAAATGGTATAATCTGAGTGATAAAGATGCTATTGGGCTTTCAGAATATTGCGATCAAAATTTCATACAAATAGCTTTTCAATATATTGGGACCAATGGAGCGCAATTAAATATTGATGATATTGGTGTTTATGGGCGAAGGATTACTAATCCTCCATCTGTTGATGCAGGTGGTCCATATGAATCATATGTTGGAGAGGAAATTGAATTTTTTGGGAATGTTGTTGGAGGGTCCTCGCCTTTTGAATGGAGTTGGGATTTTGGAGATGGGTATCAATCTTCACAACGATTCTCACTTCATACATTTGATAGAACTGGAACGTATATCGTAAGGTTACAGGTCAAGGATGCAAATGGAATAATGGATTCAGATGAGACCACAGCTATTATTTCAAACATGTCAAAAGTCCCAGAGTTGATTATTGAGAATATAACGGGACCAATTGGTATTCATTCGATTGTTTCTAATAAAGGATGCATTGATGCTGTGAATGTTGAGTGGGAGATAATAGTTCACGGAGGTTTGTTTAATCAAATTGAGGGATATGATTGTGGAAGTATCTCTTGTATTAAGCAAAAATGTTGCTATGAAATATATTTGTATGAAATCAGTGGAGTTGGATTCGTTGATGTAACCGTTTATGTTAAGGCAAATAACATGAATCAAATTTCAAGAAGATGCTTAGGATTTCTTACAGGTCAGTACTTTTTACCGATAACCTGCTAAAAACGAGAAAAAAAGGTTTCATGAAACGTTTTTTTATTATTGATTCAACTAACATGGGTTAATTTTAAAAGCATTGAAAAATTGATATGCTGAAGATAACATGAATCAGATCCAACATAAAAACATGTATTACATCCATGGTTATTTATCTAGTCCTGACGGTAGTAAAGGAACCTTGTTAAAAGAAAAACTTGGGGCAGTACCCGTGAAATA
>CAYPUK010000056.1:0-5033 GCA_964414035.1 uncultured Thermoplasmatales archaeon
TTACTTAAAATTTCAAAAAATGCTTGAAAATCGATAAACACTAAAAATGCACCTCTGTCGATTCAATTAACAGGAAGAACAATGAGTGCTCCCGTCGGGATTCGAACCCGAGTAGCTGGCTCGAAAGGCCAGAATGATTGGCCGGACTACACCACGGGAGCAATAATGTTGCTTTGTGCAATGGGGGAAACAAATTTTCCTATTTAACCTTTAACCTCGAAATGGTCAATTCATTTAAATAGTAATAGTTTTTTTTGATTCATTGAGGTGTTTAATCTTATGGTTTCTAGTGATCTTATAGAATCAGTTGCGGATTTGCTAACGTCAAAAAAACTTAGTATCGCAACCGCTGAGTCCTGTACTGGTGGCCTTTTGGGTCATGTATTAACGAGTATTTCTGGTAGTTCAAATTATTATGATCGTGGTATTATTTCGTATACGAATCAAGCAAAACAAGATTTGCTTAATGTTCCTGTTGATCTTTTACAAAAATATGGTGCGGTGAGTGAACCGGTGGCAGAGAAAATGGCTGAAGGTGTTCGTAGGAATGCATCAAGTGATATTGGAGTGTCTACAACCGGTATTGCAGGTCCTACGGGTGGAACAAAAGAAAAACCTGTTGGATTAGTATATATTGGTTTGAGTACTAAAAGGAAAACTGTGGTGAAACGTTTTGTTTTTGATGGCGATAGATTGGAAAACAAGGATTCTACTTGTGTTGAAGCGTTGCGTTTAATTCAAGAGGAAGTTGAAGATCAAGAGTTGTGAATTATGTTGCAGATTGATGGGTCATATGGTGAGGGTGGCGGTCAGATTCTTCGGACTGCTGTTTCGCTTTCTGTTCTTACAAATACGCCGATTACTGTTTCTAAGATTCGGGCGAATCGGTCAAATCCGGGGTTACGTCCGCAGCATTATCTTGCACTTTCGGTAATGAAAGTGTTATCAGATGCAGAAACTGAAGGTCTTTTCATTGGTTCCTCATCTATTTCTTTTAAACCGGGTGATCTTTGTTCAGGTTCTTATGAATTTGATATTGGTACTGCGGGAAGTATGGTGCTTGTATTTCAAACAATTTTATTGGGCATGATTGGTACGGATAAAGAAATCCATGTTCGTCTTCATGGTGGAAGTGATGTGAAGTGGGCACCATCATGGAATTATTTCACACAAGTTTTTCTTCCATTTTTATTTCAGATGGGTTATAGTGTTTCTGCACAATTACATACGCGTGGTTATTATCCAAAAGGTGGGGGGGATGCTGAAATTTGGGTTCATCCAATGAAAAAAGATCTTACAGGAATTATGTTTACATCATTTTATCCTGACCATGTATATGGAACTATTCATTTGAGTGGTCTTCCAGATCATATTGCAAAACGAATGAAACATGAAGTGATGAAAAAAACGGTACCCTATGATATTTCTACTCAGGTTCAAACTGAAAAAAGTGATGCACTTTCTCCTGGTGTTGGAATCACTCTTTGGACTGAACTGGGGAAGGGTCTGTTTGGATCGGTTTCATTTGGTGAAAAAGGTGTTCCTGCTGAAAAAGTTGGAGAAAATGCCATTGATCCATTGCTTTCTGATATTAAGAGTAAGGCAACGGTTGATCCATATTTAAGTGATCAAATCATTCCTTATTTGGTATTAGCCAAGAGTAAATCCTTGTTTTTTGTTCGAGAATTAACGGATCATTTTAAAACGAATCTTTGGGTATTACAACAATTCTTTCCAGATGCTGAAGTATCCTTTTTGGATGAAGATGATGCAGTACAAGTAATCTGTGAACATAGTTGATTTCCTTCATTTATTCGTTTTTTGTCGAAAAAATAGTCGACAGTTTTATTTATTTGTTTTGTCATTATACTTTCTTGCAGTGCAACCCATAAGCAAAATAACTGGGTTGTTTTATGTGGTTGTCTGTTCTTCTTCCGCCTTGATCTTTGAAGAAAGATTCCTTTCTTCCTCCTTTTTTTATGTTTCCTTGCGAAAAAAAATTTTTGCAAAAAACTTTAATTCTCGTATATGCTATGTTGATTATACATCATGAAAAAAAAATATCAACTTTCAAAACATAAAAAAAAGGAATTACAAAAGAACATTTCTCATTTTTTACAACGAGAGGATGACATTCTTTTTGCTTACCTTCATGGATCCTTTCCAAATGAATCATTTCATGATATTGATATAGCCATATTTCTTAAACCAGGTAAGAAAACCAAATCATCTTTACTTCGCTATGAATTAACATTGGAAACGAAATTACAAAAACAATTCCGTTTTCCATTTGATGTTAGATCGCTTTATTCCTCACCATTAGCCTTTCGATTTTCAGTAATTAAAAACGGAATATTACTGTTTAGCAAGGATGAGTCCAAAAGAACGGATTTTGAAAGTCTCAGCTTAGTGAAATATCATGATTTTCATTTTTATCTTAAACGTTATTTAGGTGATTCATTTGGCATACACGTTTGATGAACATAAAATAAGAACGATCTCAGCCGAATTGCAGGAAGCTGTCAAAAGATTAGAGGAAATTGCATCAATTTCTCATGAAGATTTTTCTCAAGATACCTTTAAGGTAGCAGCTGCAAAATATTTTCTAATCGTTGCCATTGAATCGGCGATTGATCTTTGCAATCATGTGATTTCGAAAAATAGGTTACGTCCACCTGAAGATTATGCAGATACGTTTTTAGTGATGAGAGAAGAAGATTTTTTTCCAAAAGAATTTGCTGAAAAATTAATGCAAATGGCTCGTTTTAGAAATAGATTAGTTCATATTTACTGGAAAATCGATGTTGACCTATTGTATATGATTCTACAGGAGGATTTATCTGATTTTGAACGGTTTTTAACTTTCTTTTCAAAGAAAATAAATAGCTAAGAACTCGTTTTTAATGACGGTTATCAAGATATCTAATCTTCTGTCTGATCTTTTTAATGGAAATGTAAACAAGCACGAAAGCAAAGAACAATCCTGAAACTACACCGATTTCTTCCCAGGAAACAAGGAAATTGTATCCTGCATGCATTAGCATTGCAATGATAAAATAGGGTATCACTCGAACTAATGAGGTATGATTGAGCAATGTTTTACCATATCCATATCCCGTAATAGCTGTAGCTGAAGCGTGTAGTAAGCATCCTCCGACACTTCGAATGCTCATCAGAATGAAAAAGTATACGAGTCCTTCTTGAAGGAAGCTGATTCCATAAAACAAGTTTTCTGTTGCTGAAAAACCAAGACCTGCCACTGCACCATAGATCAGTCCATCTTCAAGTTCAGCAAGTTCATTTTTCACTGTTTTCGTTCGCAATGCAAGTGGTTTGACAAGTTCTTCAGCAAAGGGAGCAATGAATATTATTGCAACTATTTGAAGCAGGCTTCCTTGTTGAAAGGTCATGTTGACTTGTGCGTCTAAAAAAATCTCTAAAATTAATGCAGCAATGATGGAGATACTTGCTCCCCAAAGAAAAGAAACGGCGATTGCGATCCATCGTTCCCGATGATAGGTTTCAGTGTTTCTAATCCAGATTGCATAAATGATTGGTGGCATGAATGCAGTGACTAGGAGAATGATTAATTCGAGATTGATACGCATGGATAATTATAAAGCTTGATTGTGTTTTAATAGGTTTGCTTGTCTTTTTATGTTTTTGTAGATTATTGGTCTTTTGTGGTAGTTTATTCTACTTTTTGGTTATGAATGTATATTTCAATTTATTTTTATTTTGAATTTGTTTTTTAAAAATGGTTAATTAATAAATATATAGAATTATATAGTTAATTGAGTCTATATTGATAATGTATTTATACATTTTTTAACTACTTGAGCCCAAAATAATACGTTCTTTGAAACCAGATTCTGCAAGAGAACAGAAACGATTTGGAATCTATAGAGAACAAACATGCCTTAGTTACCTGTTGTTTGGGGAGACCATGACAAAGCAGAGACTACAAAATAAAATCGTTATATTACTTCTTAACCATCAGTTCAAATTTTTTTTATGTGAGGGTTACTCCTAATGGAAACTAGAAAAGTACAGATCACAGGAAAATCAACTTACATCATTTCGCTTCCAAAAACCTGGGTGAAAAAAGTAAAAATCACTAATGGAAACAGTGTGGCTATGATGCCACGAACTGATGGGACATTATTAATAAATCCACAGTTCAATCGTCGAGATGAAACCCCAAAACACTGGATCAGCATTGAAACAAATGATGTTGACACTATGTTTCGAAAGTTCATTGGCGCGTATCTTGCTGGATATGATCTCATTGAGATTAAAAGTCCTGATCGGTTCAGACCAGACATGCGACAAAAAATCCGCATCCTTACCCATAATGTGATCGGTCCAGAAATCATTGATGAAGGAAGCACTTCTGTTCAAGTCAAAGATCTACTGGACTCTAGTGATCTAGCTCCAAAACAAGTGCTTAAACGAATGTATGTGATCACTCGAGGGATGCATCGAGATGCTATTGAAGCATTACAACGTCATGATAAAGATTTAGCTGATGATGTGTCAACACGGGATGATGATGTTGATAAATTTAATTGGTTGATTGCAAAACAATACAATCTCGTGTTAAATGATATGTTCTTTGCTGAAAAAATGCATATTAACGTAAAAGAAGTCCTTGGATATGTGTTAGTTGCTAAGTCCATTGAACGCATTGCAGATCATGCCAAGAAAATTGCGACGAATGCTCGGGAGATCACTATTGATCATGACTGTTTACATCAAATCGTTGATACAAGTGAACAGATCTTAAAATCATTTGATAATGCGATTAATGCGTTTCATCGGAATAAATTTGATCCAGCTAATCAAGTGATTAATGATTCAAAAAAACTTTCAGAAAAGATTGATGAATTAAAGAAAAGTATGTTCTCTGTTGATGCTGATGCAAAAACGGTGGCATCACTAGCGTATGTGATTGATAGTTTAGAACGAACTAGGGCGTATGTGATTGATATTGCTGAAGTAAGTATCAATCATCAGTTTGCTACCATGCTAGA
>CAYPUK010000057.1:0-13984 GCA_964414035.1 uncultured Thermoplasmatales archaeon
AGCGATCGAATAACGACTAATCATCTTGGTAATCTTCATGTTTGTTATGATGAACACGCTAAATCAAGCGAAGAAGAAATCCTTCTTGCTCCAAAAGTATGTTTAATGGCTAACTGGCAAGCAAATCTGGTTTTAGAACTCTTACTTAGGGATAACAAATGAGCATAACAGTAAATGGAAAGACCATTGACTATGTTAACCAAGAAACAGTTTCCAATCTTTTAGAACGATTGCATTACACCTTTCCACTTATTATCGTAAAAATCAATGGAAAACTTGTTAAAAAAAAGGAATACAAAACAACAGTTATCCCAGATGATTCAGAAATCAAAGTGATTCATCTGATCAGTGGAGGCTAAGTCAAAAACGCAATCAATCATTCTTATATTATTATTATATTATTATTTGTTCCAAACCAAAAACTGGAAGGGTTAACAAATACTTTATACTCCCTATTAATGCATATTGGCCCTGAGGACATATGAATTTTGAGAACGCGTTGAAACAGGTTCAAAAAGATTGTGACATAAAAACAGTTAATTCTGGTGTTTTTACTGGATCTTGGAGTCAAATAGAGGGGAAAAAAAAGTTAGATAGTTTCTCACCAATTAATAGGAAAAAAATTGGTTCAGTAGCACTTGCAACTAATAAGGATTATAAACTAGTTGTGAAAGCATCTAAATCAGCTTTTGACCAATGGAGAGAAATCCCAGGTCCAAAACGTGGAGAAATCATTAAACAAATATCAGATGAACTTGTTCACTACAAAGAATCTCTTGGTCTTCTCGTGTCACTAGAGGCAGGAAAAACTATTTCTGAAGGGCAAGGTGAAGTCCAAGAAATGATCGACATTGGTTATTTTGCCACAGGGCTTTCCCGGCAAATTTATGGAAATACCATGGCAAGTGAACGAGAACATCATCGTATGTACGAACAATACAAACCACTTGGTCCCGTTGGAGTGATCACTTCATTTAACTTTCCAAGTGCGGTTTGGGCATGGAATTCATTTATTGCTGCTGTTGTCGGCGATGTCACCGTCTGGAAGCCATCAAGTAAAGCATCATTGACTGCAGTTGCAACAATCAACATTGTAAATCGGGTTTTTGAACGGAATAATCTTCAACCGATCTTTTTCTTAATCGTTGGAAGAGGAAGAGACATTGGTGATGATTTTCTGAAAGAAAAAACATTCCCACTTATCTCTTTTACTGGTTCAGTGAAAACTGGTCGTAAGATCGGAGAAATCGTTGGTAAACGGCTAGGAAAAACACTTCTTGAACTTGGAGGAAACAATGCTGCAATTGTAACTGAAAACTGTGATATTAACAATGCAGTGAAAGGAGTAGCATTCGGAGCACTTGCAACCGCAGGACAACGCTGTACATCTACTCGTCGACTAATTTTACACGAAAATATTTATGATACTTTCCTTGAAAAAATGGTTAAAGCATATCAATCAGCTAGTATCGGTAATCCACTTGATACAAACACACTCATCGGACCGCTCATTGATCAACAATCCGTAGATAATTATCTTAATGCAGTTAAAACCGCTCAAGAACAAGGTGGAAAACTGGTTACTGGCGGAAAAATAAAAGAAATCAAAGATTTAGAAAACGGTTTCTATGTTGAACCAACGATAATCGAAGCAACACCAGATATGGATATTGTGAAAGAAGAAACCTTTGCACCAATTCTTTACGTCATGAAATACAACACCATTGAAGAAGCGTTAGAAATACATAATAATGTTCCACAAGGGCTTTCCTCAGCAATATTTACAAACGATATCCGTGAAGAAGAATACTTCTTATCAGAAAAAGGATCAGATTGCGGTATCGCAAATGTGAACACGAGTACAGCTGGTGCTGAAATCGGTGGTGCTTTTGGTGGTGAAAAAGACACTGGTGGCGGTCGAGAAAGCGGTAGTGATGCTTGGAAGATCTATGCACATCGGCAAACCGTTACCGTGAATTATGGAAAAGACGTTCCACTTGCCCAAGGAGTACAATTTGACATAGGGGAGGACTGAAAAAAAAATGATATGGAATATTGAAAAACCAGAAAACAACATGGATAAAATCCTGAGTTATGAAAAAGGATCAGAAAACCGGAAAAAACTCGAACAAGAAATTAAAAAGATCAAAAAGGAACCAATTGAAATACCCTTGATCATCAATGGTGAAGAGGTTCGAACTGATGATGTGATGGAAATTCGTTGCCCACATGATCATAACCAAGTTCTTGCAAGAGCACATTTAGCTGGTGAAGAAGAATTAAAACAAGCAATTGATGCAGCACTTGATGCTCATGATCAATGGGCAGATGTGAATTGGTATCATCGTCTTGGCATCTTTAAGAATGCAGCAACACTACTTGAAGGACCAAAACGATTTCGTAATATCGCAGCTATTATGATGAATCAATCAAAAAACACACATGAAGCTGAAATTGATCTTGCTGAACTTGTTGATTTTTGGAATTTTAATGCCTATTTTACCAAACAGATCTATGAAGGACAACCAACTCAGCATCCTGGAGAGGTCAATCGATTGGATTGGCGGCCACTTGAAGGATTTATTTTAGCGGTACCACCATTTAATTTTTATTCCATTGGTGGAAACCTTCCAACTGCTCCAGCCATAGTCGGAAATACCACATTGTGGAAACCAGCACGAGCAGTTGCGTTGGCAAATTACGAGATTATGAAAGTTCTTGAACAAGCCGGGCTTCCAAAAGGAGTGATTAACTTTGTTCCATTTTCAAGTAAACATGCAGATGTAGTCTTAAAACATTCTTCTTTTGCAGGACTTCATTTCACTGGTAGCTACCAAACATTAACCACGATTTGGAAGACGATTGGGCAAAATGTGACCAAATACCGAAATTTCCCACGAATCGTTGGTGAGACTGGTGGAAAAGATTTCATTTTCATGCATCACACTGCAGATATTGAAAAAACCGCTGATCGAATCATTCATGGAGCATTTGGATATCAAGGACAAAAATGTTCAGCTGCTTCCAGAGCATATATTCCACAAAGCAAATGGGACCAAGTCAAAAATATCATTGTTGAAAAAGCAAATGAGTTAACGCAAGGACCTGTTGAAAAATTCGATAATTTCCTTGGCGCCGTCATCGATGAGGAAGCATTCAAAAAGATCTCTGGATACATTGATGAAGCAAGAGAATCTAATGATTACACCATCCTTGCAGGAGGAGGATATGATAAAAGTAAAGGATGGTTCATTGAACCAACTATCGTACAAACCACAAATCCAACAGCTAAACTGATGACTGAGGAAATATTTGGTCCGGTAATCACTATTTATGTGTATGCTGATGACCAATTCGAAGAAACACTTAAACTCTGTGATGAATCAACACCATACGGCCTTACTGGTTCAATCATGGCTCAGGACCGGTATGCTATTATAAAAGCAGAAAACATGCTTCGATACACCGCGGGTAACTTTTACATCAATGACAAACCAACAGGAGCAGTTGTTGCTCGACAACCATTCGGTGGTGCACGCAATTCAGGCACTAATGATAAAGCTGGATCTTACATTAACTTACTGCGCTGGTTATCACCACGAAACATCAAAGAAACACAAGTACTACCAACTGATTGGGATTAAAAAAAAATCCCTCTCTATTTTTTTACCAAGGTTTCATCACACTTTGTAATTCTTCAAGTTCCTCTTCTTCAATATCAATGATATTAGTGTCAACGCTTAAGAATCGGTCTGAGCGAACTGGGAAATAGATACTAAAAAATAAAAGCGTAATCCCAATCAAAACGCAAGAGATTGTAGGTACTAATCCACCAGCGAAAAAATACAAAAGAAAACCAGTGAAAAGAATACTAATCATACTTGCAAAAAGAGCGCTGATAAGATAGCGTTGGTTAATTTTTACGTTTACATTTACATCAATCGGTTTATCCTCATCCAAATTCATACCCAACCACAATACACTAACAACGCATATTGTTTTTTATATTTTATTGTTTAAAAATTATGAGGGATTAAAAAAAAGATATGATTAAAATGCTGAGGAAACAAGGGATAAAAGAGAAAACATAATTGAGTAAATAAAATAAGTTGCATACATCACTGCCCATGCAGAAGTATTCTCAAAAAACCGGCTTGGTTTTTGATTATTCACTAGTAACGTGAAAATGTAAAAACCAGGTATTGCAAGAAACGTTAATGCCCAATATTCCTCTTGTAACACTCCTGCATCAATTGCTGCTGGGATTAGTAAAAATGGGAAGAACAAAAATGGAAAACTGAATACTGCTGCTTTTTTTACTCCAAAGGTGTTAACAAGAGTATGTGTCCCTGTTTTTTTATCCGCGTAACTATCCGTTATATCTTTTGTGATAGATCCACCAAATAAAAATAAGGCAGCAATCCCTGCAATGATTAATGCTACTGGTTGAAACACTGATCCAAATACACTCCAAGAAGCAAGAATACCTAACAGTCCTCGAGGAATTGCAATCCAAAGTTGATTAAAGAACAATTTATCTTTCATCCGAGGAAACAATGAGTAGGTAACCGTGAACAGGCTAATAGCAAGGATTAAAATGAAGAAATTAAGATGAACGAAACTTGCTAGACCAATAGCTATTGCATAAAGGCCTAAGGCAACAATTTTTCCTTGATTCACAGAGAGAATACCCTGAGGAATCGGTCGATACGGTTTACAAAGTGAATCAGTACGGTAATCAGTTGCTTGATTTAATGCATTAGACGCTCCATTTAAAATCGCAAGTGAAAGACTACCTGGTAGAATCAATGAGAAAAACACATTGTAGATCTGTTGACTAGATTGTTGATAATAGAAACTAGCAATCATAATACTTATTGAAACAATTAATGGAGCAACTAAGGTAAAAGGCCGTATTAAAGAAAAAAACGCGTGAAATTGATCAATGATCTGGTTACTTGTTTTCATCTACCTCACAGGTACCATGTTTGCTTTCACACGCTTTATATACATTATTTGACAGTTGTTATCAAAAAAATATATTCCTATTTTTGATGCAGTATTTTTTAGTATGAAAACCATATATCACGTAATAATGGATGATACATATGGAAACATTTAGAGGATTCATCGCTGTTGAAGTTCCTGTTACCGATCAAATCCTGCAATTTCAACAAGACATTAAAAAAACTGATGCTAATGTGAAACTTGTGGAACCAGAAAACATTCACATTACCTTAAAATTTCTGGGAGATACCCCAATTACTCAAATTGATGCCATCGAAGCAATAATGAACGAAGCTGTTGCAACAACGCAAAAACATACTATAAAACTAGAAAGCACTGGAGTTTTTCCAAATGAAAACTACATCAAAGTCATATGGATCGGAATGAAACAATCTGAAAAGATCGCAGAAATAGCAGATACTCTTAATCAACAATGCACTCAAATCGGTGTAAAAAGGGACAAAAGAGGATTTTCTGCTCATCTTACCATTGGCCGAATGAAAAGTGCTCGTGGAAAAGAACAAATCGTTAGTATTCTTAGAAAATATGAAGAAAGTTTATTTGCAGAAATACCCGTGGATAAGATTCTTTTGAAAAAAAGTACACTAACTCCAAAAGGACCGATCTATGAAACCCTTAAAACAGTACCATTACAAGAGTAAAAGGAGTGGATTACTGCGTTTGAATGGCTACTAGTATTAGCGCTTTCACAACTCTTTCTTTTTATCATTTTTAGTATTGTAATTCTTCCAAGAGAGTTTCTCCGGCAACCATTTCAACAAACCTTGCTAAATGGTTACCAATTACGATTCCCACTTCTTCTCATTATCGGAGTTGTTCTCGTTCATCTTATTGAAGTCAACATTCTAGATCCGATCACTACATCATTATTACACCCTGGATTCACTCAGATATTAATTACTGTTGAACAAGACATTGTGGCCGGATTATCTTCGTTCTGGACACCAGCAACTATTCTTTTCTTCGTGTTCATCTACATTATTTTGTATCCATTTATGCTATGGTATACACCACTCTATTCTATTATTACCAATCAAAAACATGTGTTACAAACACTTGCTTTCTCCCTTTTCTTTCTCTACCTCCTCACACTTCCATTCTACTTATTCTTCCCGGTAAACAATGTGTATACCCATTATAATCTTCCCTCAGCATTAAACACGGTTATTCCCAAAATAGAAACATTTTTTTATACTACTACCACCCAAAATAATTGTTTTCCCTCCCTTCACACCGCAATGAGCATCATCATCACCCGTACTATTTTTCTAACAGAAAACAAAAGATTCCAATATCTTTCCATATTTATGATGGTAACGGTTATTATCTCCGTTCTTTATTTATCCATTCATTGGATACTTGATGTCATCGGAGGAATCATCGTTTCCCTCCTTGCATTATATCTATCTAAAAAAACAATCAATCGGATGAAGCAGCATGAGTCAATATAATTCTATCGAACAACACATCTTACAAAAGATAACTCCTGAACAAAAAGATCGGGATAGGTTAAAAACAACAATTTCCAAACTAACCAACAAAGTAAAAGAAAAACTCATAACACATCATCAAAAAGCATCCATTGAACTTGTGGGAAGTACCGCAAAGGATACTTATTTGAAAAATAATCTTGACATTGACCTTTTCATTGTATTCCCCGCTTCAGAACCATCAGTAACAATTGCTCAAACAACCCTAGGAATCGGAAGAGAAATACTTAAAGATACTGAGGAATGCTACGCTGAACATCCGTACATTCGAGGTAATTTTTTTGATTATAAAGTTGAACTTGTTCCTTGTTATCAAATCACGGATGCATCAGAAAAAATATCAGCAGTAGACCGAACGCCATTACATACAAAATACGTTAAACACCATTTATCAGAAGATCAAAAACAAGACGTGCGTTTGTTAAAACAATTCCTAACAGGGATTGAATGCTATGGAGCTGAAGCTGAAATCCAAGGTTTCTCCGGCTATCTCTGCGAACTACTCATCATCAAATATGAAAGTTTTCACAATCTTTTACAAAATGTAACAAAGTGGAAAGAAGGAATAAAGATAACATTAACCAATCATCCTATACCTGATTTTGACGACCCCTTAGTGTTCATTGATCCAGTGGATAAAGATCGAAATGTTGCAGCAGCAGTCGTACTTCAAACCTTTCACCGATTCATCACCGCTAGTAACGATTATTTAAAGTATCCTAAAGAAACATTTTTCTTTCCCAAACCAACAAATCCCTGGTCACTACATAAGATTGAAAATGAAATAACTCAACAGCAAGCAACATATGTTGGCATTCAATTTGAAAAACCAAGAATCATCAAAGAAAACTTGTTTCCACAACTACGAAAAGCATGTAATGCAATAGATAAACAAAGTACAGAAGAAGGATTCACTATTCTAGACACTCGTTTTTATGTTAACGACAAAAAAAACAGAATCTACATCATCATCAAAACTACAGAAAAACCACTTTCAGAGAATGTGACCCACAAAGGACCACCGGTTAAATTAAAAAAGAATACCAAAGAATTCATTGATAAATGGAAAAATCATTCTGCAACTGTAGTTAAACCGTTTAAAGAAGATGACAGAATCTTTGTTACCTTAAAAAGACCATACCGCCATCTTAAAAACTATTTATCAGATAATCTTTCAAGGTTTAGCCTTGGAAAACATATCGATACCATTGTTGAAAACAAGTATAAACTGCTTACCCAAGATGATTTAATCAAATCTGACTTGCAATTATTCTGGACGAAATACTTAGACGATAAAAAACCATGGGAACGATAACAAAAAAATCTGAAAAAGAATTGCATATGGGGGAAAAGATGATTTGAAGAAAAAAACTTCATACAAAACCATTGGCATCTACACCAAGGATTTCAGATTATATCATGATTTAGTCCAAGGACTAAAAAAAAGAAATATTTCGTATGTTTCACTCTCCTCACTTCAACATATTCCAAATCGAATTGGAGTAATCATCACGTCTCATGCAGTAATCCATGAGATAAACACTCCAAAAGCAGTCGCTGCAGATGCATATGATACCATAGATCATGCCATTGATAAAGCACTTCATCTACTGATTGGAAAAGAACTGTATCAAACCATTCATATTGGTATTGATCCCGGTGAAAAACCAGGCATTGCTCTTGTTGGCGATGACATCCTTATTTTGAAAACACAAGTGAAAACACCAGAAAACGTTGTAAAAAACGTTAAACGATTCATCAAAGAATATCCGGCTCATGAATATTTCATTCGTATTGGACATGGATCACTTCTGATTAGAAACCGGATCATCAATTCTTTAATACCACTGCAAATCCCAATAGAAATCGTTGATGAAAGTAAAACAACCTCTTCACAGCAAACCCAACGAGCACATCGCGATCGAGAAGCAGCAGCTGCAATCGCCATGATAAGTGGAGGACGAGTTCAACGGAAACTCCCCTTGAAACCAACACGAGGAGCTATTCGAAATATCCAAGAGAAAAGCAGACAAATGACCAATGGACAATACTCCATCAGTCAAAAACAAGCAAAACAAGTACTTGAAGGAAAAATTAGTTTGAATGAAGCCATCAACAAAGAAAAAAGAAAAAAATAAACCCAAATGTTTATGAGTTGCTGGTATATGCCTGTTGGGTAACAGTAATGAGTGTAAAGAAAGCATTAATAAGTGTTTCAGATAAAACAGGGTTAGAACCATTAGCAGAAACATTATCCTCACTAGATATCGAAATCATCTCAACGGGAGGAACCGCATCTTTTTTAGAAGAACACAACATTTCTCACATTCCAATTTCTTCAGTAACTGGATTTCCAGAAATGCTCAATGGACGAGTGAAAACATTACATCCACGAATCCATGCAGGAATCCTAGCCCAGCGAACAAAAACAGATCATATGCAAACCTTACAAAAACATGAAATCTCACCAGTTGACATGGTGATTTGTAATCTATATCCTTTTGAAAACACGATTAAAAAACCAGATGTGTCACTTTCTGAAGTCATTGAAAACATTGACATTGGAGGTCCTACTTTAATTCGGTCAGCAGCTAAAAACTACAAGGATGTTATCATCGTTACCAATCCAAAACAATATGATTTAGTTGCGAAACAATTACAAGAAAACCATGACCTTTCCTTAGAAGATCGCGAACATCTTGCACTTGATGCTTTTACTCATACCGCCCAATATGACTCTATTATTTCCCAGTATCTTCGAACCCGTTGGACTGATGAAGTACTCCCAGAAGATAATACTATAGCATTACGGAAAAAACAAGACATGAGATATGGAGAAAATCCACATTTACAAGGTGGTTTTTATCAACAATTACCTGAATTAACAGAACCCTGTATCACAAACGCAATCAAACTTCAAGGCAAAGCATTATCCTACAATAATATCCTAGATAGTAATGGTGCAATTGAAGCAATCAAAGAATTCACGGAACCAACTTGTGTAATCATTAAACATGCAACACCTTGTGGAATCGCCAGTGCAAAAACAGTATTACAAGCTTGGAAAGATGCATTTTCAACAGATACCTATTCCCCATTTGGTGGCATTGTAGCCTTTAACAGAAAAGTAGGAAATGAAGTGGCAGAAGAACTTGGAAAACTGTTTTTAGAAGTAGTCATCGCACCAGATTACACTAAAGAAGCAAAAGAACTGTTTTCTAAAAAGAAAAACTTACGAGTACTCAAGCTTCCTGGAATTGAAAAACCAATACATCGAAAGGGGATGATCTATCGAAGTGTCGTTGGTGGATTTCTCTCCCAAGAACGTGATGTTACCATGACTCCTAAAGATGAATGGAAGATTGTTACTGAAAAAAAACCAACTAACGATCAATTAGCATCCATGGAATTTGCGGTGAAATGTGTTAAACATGTAAAATCCAATTCAGTGGTATTTGTGAAAGATACACAAACCGTTGGAATCGGAGGAGGACAAACCGCACGAGTAGACGCAACCTGGATTGCTACCCATAAAGGAAAAGAACATATTAAAGGATCAATTCTTGCTAGTGATGCATTCTTCCCCTTCCGTGACGCAGTAGATTTATCTGCAGAATCAGGAGTAAAAGCAATCATCCAACCTGGTGGAAGCATTCGAGATGAAGAAGTGATTGCGGCAGCAAACGAAAAAGGTATCGCCATGGTCTTTACCGGGCAACGATATTTCAGACACTAAAAAAATTCCTTTCCAATTTTTCTAGGGGAAATCATAAGAATTAAAAACGTGTATTCAGGAATCATTATGAAGTTTCAATGTATATCTACAGATGGACCTGCACAAACAGGCATTCTACACATAAAAAACAAAAACGTAAAAACACCAGCCTTATTTTTTCCAGCAGATGAAACCTATCATCTGCCATCCTTTGCAGAATGTTATATTGGTCAATCAACAGTGAAAAACAATGATTTTAATCCCAATATCACCATAGGCAATAGTATTTTTTTTAACCAATCAACTTCAGATGAAAACACTGATGTGAATAATCATTTAATCATCCCTGATGCATTACCGGAACAGGTAAAACGTTATGTTCAAAAATACGATCAACAACAATCTAAAGAAATCATTGTGTTACCAAGTGATATAACTCTAATCAAAGAGTTAATCAAAGGTAATGAATCTGGCCTGTTCATCATTTCAAATGCAGCATATCTTTTTTCCAATCCAAAAAAATTTAGTTCATATATTGCAACACTACGAGAACTCATCACCTATGATGCTCTTGTATACACCCCAACCATTGCAACACCTGAAACAGTAGGAATACTTGTGTATCTGGGTTGCGATCTTTTTGATGTAACAAGTGCGATTTTAGCTGCTCGAAAAAAACAGTTTTTTCTTCCTCACACCATTTTGAATGCAAAAGAAATCGATGAAAATCCGTGTCACTGCCCGATTTGTTCTCAAACAACAAAACACCCAAGCAAGTTTTCATTTCAACAGATTCTGCAACACAATTACTATCAGTTGCATCAAGAACTTCTCATCATTCGAAATGCCATTCAAAACAATACACTCCGCGATCTTGTAGAACAAAAAGTTCGATCATCACCACAACTAGTAACATTACTTCGATACATGGATAAAGAACACTATTCCTACACTGAAAAAAGAACGCCTGTATCCATGCCAGAATCATACATTTTACAAGCAACGAGCAGAGAATCAGCAAACAGATCTGAAATCAAACGATTTCAACAACGAATCAAAACTCGTTATCAAAAACCAAAACAAAAAAAGATATTATTATTACTTCCTTGTTCAGCAAGAAAACCATATTCATTTTCCAAAAGTCATCAACGATTGCAAAAAGCAATTTCGAAAACAACATCACCTTCAACTATTCACGAAGTCATTGTTACCTCCCCCCTTGGACTAGTGCCAAGAGAACTAGAACTAACCTATCCAGCATCCTCCTACGATATATCTGTAACTGGGGAATGGTTTGAAGATGAAAAAAGGATGGTACAAGAACAATTAGAAACATTTCTTTCTACGAATCAATACGAAGCAATAGTCAGTCATCTTCCAGAAACATTAGTCCAACCAGTCAACCATCACAAGAAACCATGGCATTTCAGTTTAATAGATAATTCTCCAACATCAAAAAAATCATTAGCATCTCTTACAACTCTGCTTAACAAGGTTCTTGAACCAATAGAAAACAAATCAACACTTTCAAAATCAGATCAGAAAAAACAACAAGTTGAACAAATCGCAGCATTTCAATTTGGAAACCGTTTAGCGAGAACCCTTCTCAAAGATACTATTGTAAAAGGAAAATATCCGTATCTAAAAATCTTTGATGAACGCAATCAACAACTCGGAATGATACCAGATGGACGAGGTCTCATCTCACTGACGGCAGAAGGAGGTGAAAAAATCTGTCATTTTTCAAAATATACTGTTACCATCGATACTGGTTTTACGGTGAAAGGATCTATTCTTTCTCCAGGTGTGATCAACGCAGATGACTCAATTCGCAGAGGAGATGATGTAATCGTCATTCAAGGTAAAGACTATTTAGGCGTTGGCGTGGCAATGATGAACGGAAATGAAATGAAAAAACGATCATATGGTGAAGCCGTTAACATGCGCCATAAAATCAAATCATAACAATGACTTGGTTACCATAATGGTTTCATTGGTTTATTACTTCCACAATAAGGACAAGAAAAAATAGAGATCTCATTTGAAATCGATGATCCTTCAGCCCAAATATTAAGTCGTTCACCACATTTGGTACATAAAAAAGATACTTTTGGAGATTTCTCCGATGGGATTTTATCTATGGTCAATGGAGGATTAGTAGATATCTGGCCCACTGAACCACAATATGGACAAGTTAAGGTTAATGAATGAATATCATTTTTCCGCGATTCTTTCACCGCAAACATACCCCCACATTTCCGACACATAAAATGATATAAACCACCTTGTAACGTTTTTTCAAATAATGCCACCGGATCGGATTTTTTGCGAGAACTTCGATACATAAAAAGAAATAAGATAATACTACAAAAAACAAGGACCGATGAAGCATAAAACCAAAACCTGAACTGATACTGTAACGATAAGATTTCATACACCATGATTGCAAATAATGAAAGACTGGCAATCGCCGTAAGAGCGAATCCTATTTTCCATTTTAAATCCATCTTGTTGATCGCCTCAGACCGACGAATGAAAAAAATAATGCTACCAACAAAAAAAGAATTGTCAAAAAAATGAAATGAAAGTTATTCTGAATATGATAGATCATAAATTCAGTATAATCTGCTTCTAAGGGATCAGTATCCATGGCGAACTCATCTAAATTCTTGTATCCATCATCATCATAATCACCATATGCATCAGCTGGATTCTCAGGATCAAATCCATAATAATGCTCCCATTCATCATCCATCCCATCATCATCTTTATCAGATAATGAGGTAGTAATCCAAAATGAGCGAGTGATACTAGTAACCGTTTGATTCCCAATATCTGCAGAAATATTGAACATGTATTTTCCAACATCAGTAAACGAGGCGAAATGCACAAAACGATTTGTTTCAGTTTCAACTAAAATCATAGTAGATACATTTTCGTCTTGATTCCAAAGATGAAGCGTAACGTTTTTAGGATCAATCAATGGTGAAAACACACAATTAAAGCACACTTGTTCAGAAACAAGGTTAACTTCTGAAGACACAGAAACGTAATCAAAAACGCAAACAGGTTCTTCAGCCAATCTTCCATCAACAAGATCATCATGAGAAAACGGTTCTGGGGTTGTTGGATGGCCAATAGCTAACGAAGAAAACAAAATGGGATGAAGATAAAGAAAACATAAACATAAGATACACACTAAACTACCAATTCGTAACCACTGAAGAGAGTTACTCAGCGGAATTGAAGCGACTCCTTTCCTACAGGTTTCTGCCAATCCCAGACCCAAAATATCTTGATATCATTTGTCATATTTGAAATTTTTGTTTTAAAATAAAATTCTCTGCTTGGAAAAGGAAAGAAGAAAGTAAATGAATGATATCAAAAAATTAAAAAAGAACCGCCCAATCAACCTTCTCCATATGACACAAAAACCTAGTATTGACAAAGATACCTATATACATCCTACATCTTCAATCATTGGAAAGGTGACCATTGGTAAAAATTGTAGCGTGTTTCCCCAGGCGGTCATTCGAGGAGATGAAAACAGCATCACTATTGGAAATGGATCAAACATTCAAGATTGCTGTGTCATTCATGTTGACGAAGAACACAGTGTTTCAATAGCAGATAATGTTAGTCTTGGTCATGCAGCAATGATTCATGGAGCAACCGTTGAAGAAGATTGCATTATCGGGATTCATGCAACCGTGTTAAGCGGTGCAGTTATTAAAAAGGGATCAATCATCGG
>CAYPUK010000058.1:0-31895 GCA_964414035.1 uncultured Thermoplasmatales archaeon
TTTTATCGTTAGGTGTATACTTGATATCTTGCTTATTTTTATCTCTTATCGATTGCATAACGTGAGTATCTATTTATGATCGGGTAGAATATAAAAAAGCACCAGGTATACATGATGATAGCAATAGGAAATAACATGATACATTAAAGGAAGTGAGATCAATATCTAATATAACAAAGAATCCTTGCAGAACTTTTAATTGTGTTCAATGTTGTAAACAAACAGAAATGCTTCTTTCAAATGAGGATATTCAAAGGATCAAACTCTTAGGATTTTCTCGTGATTTCTTTGTTGACACGATTGAAGGTTGGTTACAATTGAAGAATAAAAATGGTCTTTGTGTGTTTCATGATGGATTAAAATGTACCATTTATGATCACCGGCCTTTGGGTTGCAGATTATATCCAGTGATTTATGATGCAGATAATGTTTGCGCAATCATTGATGAGCAGTGCCCTCATAAAAACCATTTTTTGATCACTAAAAAGATTGAAAAAGAATTGTTTTCTCTTGTTTCTAGCATTGAATCAAAGCAAGGATGAATAAATTAACAACTAGTCAATCGTATGTGAGTGAATACTATTTTTTTTTGATAAACAAACATGAATGAAACGACATAAAAAATACAAAAAAAAGTTAAAACTAAGAGAAAAAAAGAAAGAGTTTATTTCTTAGTTTTCTTTCTTCTTCTGTTTATATATGATGATAAATCCTGCAATTGCAAGGAACAAAAACATAAGTTCAAATCCAGGTGAATCAGTTTCAACAGAGTTTTCAGTATCTTCTGATGAATATGATTCATCCGTGATGTCCTCTGAATCTTCTGTAATTGTATTATCTACTGACTGATCGTCTGAGTTATCCTGTTCATCATCACTTGTTTCCTCATCATCTGTTCCTCCATCAGCAGCATCTTTTTCAACGCCATCAGGCAACCAGTCGATAAACATACCTCCATCAGCAGCATCGAATCTTGCGGTACCTGATATATCTGTCACCGCTGTTTCATCAAGAATTACATCATCAAGAACCATGATCAATGACCTCTCTGATATGCTAAACTCAGGAGAAATCCCCAAACTCGCCCATCCACCCGGCTCAAATGATCCATAATCAGTTTCATAAGTAACAGTGATAATTCCATAATTTGTTTCAGTAAAGACATTTACAAAATAAGTATAACCTTCAACATGGCCCACCGGAAACGATCCTTGCATGGTTAAGGTAACAATTAAAGCAGTATTTGTACATTCAACGCTAATCGATTCAATATCAACTTCAGGCATGGTATCTACAAAAGTATGATCTTCACTTCGACGCATCGAGCGTTGTTCGTAATATGCCACATCATCAAGGCTGTCTTCAACACTTGTTCCAGCAACATTTCCCGTAACATTAAAAGAACTAAGCAGGAAAAAACTACACACAAGGATTATACACATGGTTTTTTGTTTCAAAGGGTAATCACCAGGCGAGGGAATAATATCCAGTTAATAAAGATAGCGACTAGTTTAACAATCATGAAAAGAAAAGATCTTAGTAAAAAAACCTATTTGATCATATCAAATTAGCATAGATCCTTTAGACAAAGATCGAATCTATCTTTCGAGCAGTAGCAACCAGTTGCTTAGCAACAGGAGACCGCATCAATTTAGCTTTGTTACCCACCAATTTGAACTTTCTCATCAACAGTCCTCGAATAGGATCGATTTCACCTTTGAGCAATTTCTCCCAATTCGAATACTTCCCAATATACTGAAATTCAGCTTCAGGAACTGATGAAGCATCAGTTATCATTTTTGCTTCTTTGCATGTGCCATGAGATAGATCAAGGTATAAATGAACCGTATCATCAAATTTATCATCTGGATTGATCACAAAAAGAAAGTCTCCTTCCCACTCTTTTGATGCTTCTTGAAACTCTTTACCCGGTTCCCCGTTCAATGCTTCTTTGTATGCGTCAATCCACTCATTACTTGGAAAATCATATGCCATGTTCATATCTCCTAATTAAGACCATCAAAAAACAACTCAAATATATTTAATAATGTTTTGCAACTTAGTTCACTAGAAATCAATATTCGAAGAATAAAAAAATATAATTGACAACATCTCCTTTCTTTTTAACAAATTATTTGAACAAATTGAATATATGATTCCTCATGGGATTAAGTATAACCCTGTTTCAAAGTAATAATCATTCAGATTCTTTTTTATCAAAAACGGTTGAATCCTTGAAATGTATTCTTCAATCCAACCATGAATGCAACTTTAATCTCATTGATCTTACCACACTTACCCTACTTCCCTGTCAAGGATGTTTTCAATGCTGGACTAAAACACCTGGATCATGTATTCTCAATGATGATGGAGAAAAAATAACAAAAGCCTACATGAACTCAGATATCGTTATATTCTTATCACGAATACGGTTTGGAGGATATGATTCGGTGATGAAAAGTGCATTCGATCGAATGATACCCATGATCCTACCGTTCTTTTGTCAACATCATGGAGAAACCCATCATAAAAAACGATATGAAACCTATCCGTCCATCTTATCCATTGGTCTTCTTAAAGAACCTGATGAACAACAAGAACAAATTTTCAAAGAATTACTCAACCGAAATACACTTAATTTCTATCCCTCAAAAACCGCTTTAGTTATTCTTTCTGAAAAAGACCAAGATCTTTCAAATAAACTTACCACTGGCTTACAACAAGTGATAGGAGGATTCAGATAGATTATGACCTCCTCAATTCTACTAATCATTGGCAGTCCTAGGCTAAGAAATTCCAATTCTTATTCCATTGCTCATTATATCAATCAAGGACTTGAAAAACATGGATGGAACAGTGAGATTGTGTTTGCTCATAAGGCATTTTCATCTGAAAAGATTATGAATGATCTCATAGAAAAAACACAAAACGCAACAGTCATCGGCATCATTCTTCCATTATACGTCGATTCGATTCCTGGACCATTAGGTCACGTGCTTGACAGGCTCTGTGAAATTCCTCAACAAGAAAACAATACCAAAAAAATATTTGCTATCGTTAATCAAGGATTCCCTGAACCACACCAATCTGATCTTGCGGTAAAAATAATCGAACAATTCACACGGGAATACCAGGCAACGTTTATCGGAGGATATACGATTGGTGCCGGAGGAATAATTGGAAGAATGCCCATCGATCAGATCAAACACCGCTCCAAACGGTTAGTAAAATCATTAGATCTCACTATTCAAAGTCTACATCAACACCAATCCCTATCAGATGAAGCCCAACTGTTATTATCAAAACCACTCTTTCCAAAATCATTGTATTTGTTCTTTGGGGATATGTCCTGGAAAAAACAAGCAAAGAAATACGGAGTAAAAAACCTGTATCAAAAACCAGATAAGCAAATATAACACACAAACTCGTTTTAATCAAAGAACGAAAACATTTATTATCACAAAACATGATAGAAAATAACAAGATGAGTGAAGAAACAACTGAGGATGATTTTGAGGATCCTGCCACACATCATCCATACAAAAGATTATTCATTAGATATACAACGCTTTATGCGTTGATCATTTTCATCCTTCTTATCCCTGCCTTCGTATTCTATACATTAGCAATTTTCTTCAATCTTTCACCATCAATAGGGATGACTTTTGCTTTCCTTTCATTTTTACTCTGCCTTTATGCGCTCTGGAAAAAGGAACTTTGGAATCTTATCAAACGATAATCATACAAAAAACGAATAACGAATAAAAAGAAGTATATCAATCCTAATCATGGAAAGAGCAGATCATCAAAAGATTTAATGAGAGATCCGGATTTAGAAGAACTCCTTCTTATCTACCGCCAGCTCCACCGCCACCAAAACCACCGCCTCCACCGAACCCTCCACCACTTGCACCACTACTTGCATATGTAGATGCATATGTAGAATCGATATGCACAAAGGAATGAACCATGAACGGATAAAAATGTGCTTCAGGAACATAGATATCAAGTTCCTTCATTGCTTTTGCAACTTTTTTTCCAACACCAAGAGCAGTACCATACACTAACCATTCCTTCCAAATCGCCACATCCCTAAGATCATACTTCTTCAACTGAGCCATATCAGAAAGGAATCGCCTAAATGATTGCCATTGTTGATATTCCTTGTAATGATCCTTTTTCCAATGACCAAGAAATGAGGGCCTGATAACTGAAGTAATCGCAGACTGAACGGTAAAAACTGCTGCGAAAAGAAATCCGGTTAGAATCACAGGATGTTCACTCACGTACAGAACGATTAATCCAATCATTAAAAAAACGGAAAGAATGCCTAAGATGAATAATGCAATTGGAATCTTTCTTCCACCAACCACATATTCCTCGAATCGATGTCTATCAGAATGATGACGAATGGTATCAAACTGCCTTTTGAAACGAATAGATTCACTCATCCCAAAATATTTATTTTCGATACGACGTTCGATTTCATCGATATCAAAAACCTGGTTTTCACTCCAACGATCTAAGAATTTGACCACACGAGACTCATAACGATCAAGTGGTTCAGCACTATCATTAATTACAATCTTTTTTTGTCCCTCGTCAAAATCAAGAGTGATCACATCTCGTCTATGAAGATCAAGAAGTGTTGCATAAAACCCTTCTTTGGTAAATGAGATCTCACTTTTATAAAACAACAGATTCACAAACCATGGTTTCTGCTTCTTTGGAATGGTACTCAAATATTTTGGAACTGTTACCTTTTTTTCTCGGCCCTTCCAAAAATATAATCCAATGAGGATGAATGGAAACGCTAAGATAAGAACTCGGAAAAGATTTACTAGGGTAGATAACATAATTGCAATCAACTGATCCTTATTATTTGCTGCCTTGGTCTGTTGTACAACATTATCTACTTGTGTTTGAAAGCCATAACTTATGTTTTCAGATAAAAATTCAACTTCAAGAAGTGAATTCGTGGGACTAGACCCAGATAAAATGATCTGACCCTTTTCTTCAGATATCTCCATATTTGGCCGGCTGTACACCTGAAAAATATCATCACTTGGATCATCTAAAATGATGCTTACGGATTCATAAGGAATATGATCTGAAGCAAGTTGCAGATTAAGATGATACACACCATTATCTGTTTCCACGGGAGGATTGATCTCATAGGTCACTGTAAGCGTGTATTCTCCCTTACTGAAATAATTTGGATTATACATCCCGATCTCATTAAGATATGCTTTGCGAGTAATAAATGATTTTTCAGATTCACTGAGGCTATTAGGAAAAACAGTTGCATCATAGTCTTTAACATATGAAATAAATGGTGAATCAACAGAAATGACGGAGATATAAGGATATGATAATTCATCGTTATATACTACATCTGCTTCCCAATTACGGTAAAGCATCCGATATTCATCATCCACACGTACCTCAAACACAAAGGTTTCAGTTAAGAATCCATCCCTGCTCAATTCAGCAGTATACTCTTTTACCACTAAATCATGAAGATCTAGGTCGATACTTGGTACAACTGCAGCTCCACCGCCAATACAACCAACAATCAACACCAAAATAATCAATTGTACTGTTTCACTCATCATGACCACGTGGTATCAGGTCGTTTACTGATCTCAGATTCATCAAATTCAAGATACTCAAGTTTCTCAAAATGAAACAAGCCTGCAACCACATTAGAAGGAACTACATCCACTTTCGTATTGAACTCCTGAATAATGTTATTATATGTGTACCGATGCCGGGAGATCTCATCTTCAACATCCTGAATCGCTTTCATTAATTCCTTCACATTCTCTTGAGATCGGAGTTCAGGATAATTCTCAACTACCGCAATGATATTATCAAGGATCTTTCTTGATTGATTTCCAAGTTTGGATAGTTCACCGGCACCCTTGATTTGACCAACCCGACTACGCATCTTCGTAACCTCGGTCATAGTACCTTTTTCAAACTCAGCATACCCTTTTGCAGTATCCACGAGTTGCGTGATCATATCCAATCGTTTCTTCAATGCTACTTTGATCTGAGCAAGACCAGCATCCGCACCGTTATGCAGCGTTTTGAACCGATTATATATAGAAATGAACAAACCTAAAACAACTAAGGCTATCAAAAGGATGATACCTGTTATCAATAATTCAATCCACATAGAATAATGTAGAATAAAACCTGTTTTAAAACTTTCTTTATCTTCGGGTTGGAATCTATTTTTTAAATTTTATATTGTTAATTTTTCAGATCATTACAATGTTCTTCAATTTGAGCGGCATCGTCAGGATTTAATTCGCGCGGCAATCATCATCTCAGAGACCTAGTAAAACAACATTTTTTAAAATGAACGAATCTTGTTAATAAAATTAATAATATTTATTTTTTCATCTATTATTCTTTTTATTTGTTTCAAAAAAATAATTTTTTGAATAAAATTAAAAAAGAAGGATGAGAAGAAAAATTATCTTCTGCGAACAAAGATTACTACTAAAACAAATGCTATTAACAGGCCAAAGATTTCAAATCCTGGTGTATCACTTGCTGGTTTTTCATCAGACGAATCATCAGTATCAGAATTGCTATTGTCATCAGAGGTATCACTAGTGTCATCAGTATCTGAAGACGTATCTAAGCCGGTCTGTTTTTCCAATCCATCTGGATACCAATCCCTATCTGCCCCCTCATCAGCATCAGTATGAATCGTACTAACTTTGAATCCGACAGTTGATTCATCTAAAAACATTTCTTCAAAGAAAATGGAAAGTGTTCCCTCATTAATGGAATATGTATGTTCATACGTGCTGAAATAAGACTCCCATGAATCAGTATCTGTATCAGTTTTCAAATTAAAATTATAGCATTCAGTTTCCTCACTGTCGGGGTAAATCCAGATAATGTAACTATAGTAATCATCCCCAAATTCCTCAGCAAAAGTTCCACTAATATTAAGAAGAACCGTGGTTCCAACGGTTGAAACCTCACAACTCACTGAAACAATATCGATCTCTGGAACATCTGCCGGTTCATGGCTATCTTCTCTAAAACTTGATCTATTCATATAATAATAGACATCATCTATTTCATCCTCAAAAGTCACCGTTGCTGTTGTCACACTTGAAATTAACAGCAAGATGAACAATCCTGCAATTAAAAGATTAAGTTGTCTTTTCTTCATCATAAATCACTTTCAAGCAGAAAAGAAAATTAGTTATAAATATTTCTAATAAAACGATGTAGAACAAAACTTGTTTTAAATCTTTTTTTTATTCTTTGATGGCGTCATTATCTCTGAATTTCGTTTGATTACTTTTACAAAATCAAATACGTATTCTTTGTACTTCTTTTTCCCAGATTTTTCCTAAAAGGTTGATGCTAATTTTGCAAACAGAGCATAATCAAGAAATTTTTTAAATAAGATGATATATGTAAATATGAGACTGCATCATTTAAGAATGGGGAAAAAACATCGTGAAGAAAAGAATTATTAGTTTATTTCTAATGCTTTTAGTTATCTTTTCACTGTGTGTACCAGAGATTGTTATCCCAAGTTATCAAAATCATATGATGAAAGGATCTGAAAATATACAATCTCATAATGCAAGTACTGGATTAGATCAAGATTGGTATTATCTTCCTGGTTATCCTAACTATTCACCAAGTGGATTGCCGGATTTTGATCAACGACAAAATAGTACATGGAAAAGAGGATTTATATGGTCCTTTTGTGGGCCAGTTGCACTTGCAAATATCTTTTGGTGGTTTGATTCAAAACATGAGGATGACCAAGGATATCCTGGAGATGGTAAAGATGATTATCCCTTAGTAACAAATTACAATACCCATTCCATCCCACTACCTGGCCCTCAATATGATGACCATAATTTCAATAATGTCAATGATCTGTCAACACCATGGAGCCAACGACCTGGAAGTGGCGAGCTCATTGAACGAATTGCAAATTATGTTGATATTTATTGGCATAAGATCCCATTTATTAGCATCAGTGGAACGGACCGATTCCAACTTGCTAATGGGGCAAGAAACTGGATAAAGGATGCAGGTCTTGAAGATGAATATACTGTAGAAAATATTGCAAAACCCAGTTTTTCCTTGATTGTAAATCGGGTGCAGAAAAATCAGGGAGTAATTTTACATGGGGGATATTATATTCCGGGATTACCAAAGATTATCTCTTTGCTCTCCGGTCATTTTTTCGCAGTTGCTGGCGTTAATCCTGATGGATATATTGCTATTTCTGATTCATATTACGATATCAACAATTATACACGAAATTATACATTACATAATGATCCACAATACGTTTCTCACGATATCTTTAAAATTAGTGACGACCCTCCATTTCCTTCACTAGCTGAATGGTGGATTCCATCATTTGAGCGACATCGTCGAGTTTTAATTCGCGCAGCAATCATCATCTCAGAAAACGAATAAGTTATTTTTTAATAAATTATTAAATATAATAGTTATTATTTAATTAATTTTAATTTATGTTTCAAAAAAATAATTTTTTCTTTGTTTTTCTCATAATCTTTTTATATCTATACGTTCTTCCTGGTTTATTGTAGGATGGTGGATTATAATGATGCGAAAGAAAATAGTATTAGGTCTAACCCTGTTTTTTTTACTCGTTTCGATCTCCGGATGCACTAATCTTCAAGGAATCACCACGGGACAAGTAAATGGTGAGAATGTAGCAGAATTAGTCTCATACCAAATTGATTCCTGGACCTGGATGGATGAAAAGATCGGAGATGGATTCAAACATGAAGAATCTGTGAATTATTACAAAATACAGGGAAAAATAAAAAATAAACTTGACCATACTGCAGATATCTTACTTGAACTCAATTTTTATGATGCTGAGGATAATTATCTAGGATCTGAAGAAATACCCATGCGAAATGTTCCCAGGTCAAACACACCGTCATTTACCAAAAATATAAACAAACACGTCATGAGATTCTCAGATTATTGGACACAAATAGAAAAAGTTACTTTTACCTTCACCGAACTATAACTAAAAAAATTAGATATGAATAATGCCTAGGCCAGAGTATTGGTCTTTTTTCTTTTTCCAAAACAATTTGTATATTTTATTAACGCTGATAATAAATCTTTGCATATATTTATAACATAAAAGATATATTTACTTATCAATTGTGGAGGATTGTTAAATGAGATCACAAAACAAAAATTCAATCCGAATAACACTAACCGTGTTTTTTTTACTCTTCATCATAACATCATCAACCACCCTAGTTGCCTGTTCTGGTTTTACTATCCAAAAAGATAACCAGGTTCTCATTGCACATAATAAGGATTGGTGGACCCCAGAAACAACCATTCATGTCTACCCTGCAGAGGAAGGATCATATGCCTGCTTATTTTTTGAAATACCATTCCCTCACATCTTCAATCGAGACTACCGGGTACTAGCAGGGGGAATGAATGAAAAAGGATTATGCTATGAAAGTTTTGTCACTCCTTTTAATCCATCTTCATTTGACCTCTTTAAACCACCACTATTCAAAAATCCAGTTGACTATCTCCTCAAACAATATACCACTGTTGAGGAAGTAATCTCATATCTTGAATCACATAATCTATTCTTCCTCAATTATATTCTCAGCTACGGTCAACTCTTCGTTGCAGACAAATCTGGAGATGCAGCAATTATTGAAGGAGATGACATCATCAGAATTCAAGATGACTATCAGATCTGCACTAATTTCTTACAAAGCAATCCAAGCCTAGGGAATTACCCCTGCTGGCGATACGATACATTAGATCAAGCACTTAGTAATACAACAAAGATCAACAATTCCATTGCCGAATCATTGCTACGAACCGTTCAACTCTATGCACAATACTCATGGATTTTCAATCCAAACAAACTTAATCTACAATTATATCATTTTCACGATTTTAACAATGTTCTCACTATCAATCTTACCCAAGAATTCAATCAACCCGCACACTCTTATTTTCTTCCTTCGCTCTTTGAACCTGAGAACAATACACCACCAAAAAAACCGCAGACTCCAACTGGACCTGTAACTGGAACAATTAATCAACTATATACCTTTCATACTAATACTGATGATGCCAATAACCCTCCACCTGAGATTTATTACAAATGGAATTTTTCAGATAACACAGAACCATCATGGATCTATAATTACCAACCTTATCGCGGAACTATTTCTCATCAATGGAAAAAACCAGGAATTTATCAAGTAACCGTCAAAGCAAAAGATATTTACGGGAAAGAAAGCCCATGGTCAGACCCATTCCAAATAGAAATCACTCTAAAACAAATCCTTAGATCCTTTTTTTTATGTAAATAATCCATCTGTGTCATTCCGAAATAATTTTTTCCCCGAAAGATCCTTGAATTTTTTTTTCAAATGATTTCTGAATTCATAAAAAAAGAGAACAACGTTTTTACCAGTCATCAAGAACATATGGATTGGAAAAAATACGATCAAGATGATTCTGAAATGGAATAAAATCCGCTCCATCCAATGCACGATGATCAATAGTCAGACTCAACGGTAAAATCTTTCGAATCCCGATCTTTTGCTCACTAGAATCATTATACACTGCTGGCCGGTCTTGAATCGCATTGACCGCAACAGCAAACACTTGAGGACTGATCAGATCAAGCAACGTAATACCCCCTCGTTGATGCTGAAAAACACTTCCCAAATTCGAAACTAAAACACTGGTATCAAAAATATCCTTAGCAGTGATCTTATCCTCATCTGGAATCCGTAAATAATCCTTAATTCTCTTACTACTCAGCCGAATCCGGTTCTTACCAATCTTAGTATGAAAGATCTGCCAGATCGCTCCCAGATTAAAATGTTTGAGATGATCGATGATTTCTTGCTTAGCAACAACATACTGCATCGCATCAATATCAGTATTTTTCACTCTCCTTTTAATATCACTTAATCCCTCAGCGATCTGACGCAAAGACTTTTCCCCTACATCATGAATCGACGGAGTGATCATCCGCTTATCTGGTAATAAAAAAGGAATAGTAATACTGATTTCCTTGATATGATGATGAGTTCCCACTTTCGTTCGAAAATTATAATGAAGAATAGCATTCAACTTCGGTGAACCTTTCAATGCTTCAGCAATAGCTTTTAGCATAATAACCGTGAACGTGATCGGATGTCCATCCTCAAGTTTAGTTCGTTTTTTCTGATAATACTCGAAAAACGATGTGATATCTGGCTCATACAGATAGGTTGCATGGGGAGTACTTCCCCAACCAATACTTGTTGCATGAGCAGTGATTCGACGGTTGATATCAAAGATATCACTTTTCAAAATAGTAAGACGTTTACCGACAAGACTCATAAACTATATCCCCTTAAAGATTCCCTATCAATAACTTGTATTAATACGTGTTGGTATCAATCAACACCTTTTGGATTATCTGTTTCATTTATTAAAAATAATTTTTCTATTTTTTTGTAAGAAATATACTATTTTTCTTGCACTAATATAAATAAACTTTTGTTTGCTATATGAGCAGGATATGTGAAACACTTTTGTTAATAAAATAATAAGAAGATTTATATTCCATAAAAGTATTTAATATAATTGATATATTAAGTTGGCGAAAAAATGAAAAAAGTATTCATAACAGTTTTAATTACAACGTTATTAGTTTCAAGCTCAATATCAATCCCTGCAACATCAACTGAAAAACAAGAATCAAAACGAATTGCTCTTCAAAAAGATACTATATTGCTTAACATTACTATTGGAACCATAAAAGAAAAATTTTTTCACTCATTGAACACCATAAAATCAGATCATTTGAAAAAAGAATATGAACAACTCATAAAACAAAAATTCAGGCAAATATACACATTAGGAATTAACAATAACACAACATTACATGAATTACTAGATCAAAAAAACAATCATCATATCTTCCAACAAAATCACATACTCAATCAAGAAACAACAGAAGAAAAAATGTGGCGATTTCCCTTACTCTCGCTGTTTTTTAAAATGATGCATCTTAATTTTTTATGCAACATAACGGTTGATATGAACGTTGGTTGGATATCAATAACTAATACCTCACTCCCATCAGATTATGATATCGTTCTCATACGACGAGCAGTGGTATCATCAGAAAATGTTCTCACTAATCCTACGCCCGGGGAAAACTTCATTGAAAAATTGATCAATTGGATCATTAATAGAGGAGTAAACAAGATCATTAACCCTTATCAATATGGAACAAGAAGAATGACTTTGATCCTTGGTTCGAGTTCACAAGGCATCATTGATGATCCTGATTTCTTCTTACCTGACGATGGACCAATCAACAACTTTTTGGTAAAACTTGCAACAAATTTGGGCCTCCGATCATATGAACTCAATACTGATGCATTCTTCACCATTTCAATATGAAGTTAAATCATTGAAAAAAATATTTATGATTTTTTCTTATGGTTCTTCTTCTATGGAAAAAATCAGAGATGAATTAGATATACATATACGTCCAAAATGTTAATTCATATGAACAGGTAACTCCCACCACAACCACCACAACGGGTGAACCAAAAACGGCTGATGATACGTGATAATAGAGGTATATCTTCATTGATAGCCAAATGATGTAATCAGATAATGGGCGGGATGAAGACAAAGTGACTTATATTGAAGGATATTTTTATATCACTTAAATCATTATTTCAACTAGAAGAACCTTATAACTGTAGAAATCTATAAATAGTATCACGAGTTGTGTTGCATAAAAAGAATATAGATTATTGTTCCTTATATCTGATATTTTTTCAAATCTGAGGGATGTTTTTCTTTACATTCTTTTTAACAAAAAAATAATAGAAAAGTATATTGAGGAAACACGTATGAAAGGAAAAGTAAAATGGTTTAACTCCCGGAAAGGATTTGGATTTATCGTTGATGAAGAAGGAAAAGATATCTTTGTCCATAAAAATGATATTGCTCCTGGAACCCGTCTTTTCGAAGATGATGCAGTTGAATACGAAAAAGAAGACTCAGATCGCGGACCAAAAGCAGTTAACGTAAAAAAAATCGAATAATTGGTTGAATTACAACCATATTCTTCTATTTCTTTTAAAAAAATTTTAGATTTGTAATATAGGTTTGATCTATTTGAATCAAGACTTAGCAAAGAAAAAAAAGAGTAAAAACAAACAAGAAATAGAGCGGACTATGAACTGTCCCTCCTGCGGAAGTACACATTTATCAAAAGATTACAGTAGAGCAGAACTGGTTTGTGAAAACTGTGGACTGGTCATAGATGGTGAGATAATAGATCATGGGCCGGAATGGAGAGCATTTGATAGTGAACAACGAGAAAAAAAAGCCCGAACTGGTGCGCCAATGACCTACACCATGCATGATAAAGGTCTTTCTACAACTATTGGTTGGCAGAATAAAGATGCCTATGGAAAATCAATTCCTGCGCGAAACAGAGCTCAGTTGTATCGACTAAGAAGATGGCAGATGCGAACTAGGATCAGTGATAACAGTCAGCGAAACCTTGCTATTGCCTTGTCATCAATGAATCGAATGTCATCAACACTTGGTCTCCCAAGAAATGTACGTGAAACCGCGGCAATGATCTATCGGAAGGCAGTATTAAAGAATCTTATCCGAGGACGAAGTATTCATGGAGTTTCTGCTGCAGTATTATATGCGGCATGTAGACAATGTAATGTGCCAAGAACACTTGAAGAGATTAGTGCTGTTTCAAACATGTCAAAAAAAGAGATCGGAAAGAATTATCGAAATATCTCCCGAAAACTCAAACTCAAACTACTTCCGACCACACCTCAAGATTATGTTTCCCGGTTTAGCAGTCAATTACGCGTAAGTCATGATGTGCAAATCAAAACCAGTGAAATACTAAAAAAAGCAGCACATGAAGAACTGACCAGTGGAAGAGGCCCAACAGGTATGGCTGCAGCAGCATTGTACATGGCATCAGTGCTTTGTGGTGAACGACGAACACAAAGTGAGATATCTGCTGTCGCTGGGGTAACTGAAGTTACCATTCGTAATAGATACAAAGAACTTTCAAAAAAATTAGATATTGATATCCTCATGTAAAAAAACTATTTTCAATAATCTTAACTTAAAAAAATAAAATTACTATATGATATAAAATCGGAGAACAAAACACTATGAAATTTGAAGACCTCAATCTTAACCAACATCTTATCGAACAAACAAATAAACAAGGATTCGACCAACTCACCCCAATACAAGAAAAATGTATCCCAGAGATCATTAAGTTAAACGATGTCGTAGGGCAAGCAGAAACGGGATCGGGGAAAACCATTGCCTTTTGTTTACCAATATTAGAAAAAATAAAACCTGGGAATGGATTACAAACCATCGTATTAACCCCGACAAGAGAATTATGCATTCAAGTAACTGATGTATTTCAAACATTTGGTAAAAAACTAGATGTGACCACAACAAGTGTGTATGGTGGCGTTGGTATTAACCCTCAGATCAAAAAAATAAAAACCTCTGAAATCGTAGTAGCAACACCAGGAAGAATGCTAGATCATCTTCGCAGAAGAACCATTGATATTAGAAACATTAGATTCCTGATTTTAGATGAAACCGATAAAATGCTAGAAATGGGATTTATTCATGATGTAGAAAAAATCATTAGTTACACTCCAAAGAATAGAAACACACTGATGTTCAGTGCAACGATTATGCGTGATGTCAAAAGATTAATGCATAAACATTTGAAGGATCCCGTGGTTATTAAAACAAAATCACAAGTAGACAAAAGTAAGTTACATCAGATCTTTTATGATATTTATGATAAAAAAGATAAATTCTCAATCCTTGTTCATTTACTTAAACATGAAACATCAGATCTAGCCATTGTTTTTTGTGCAACTAGAAAAGAAGCAGATTTAATTTCAAAAAATTTGAAAAAACAAGGTATACTTGCTTCAGCTATTCATGGCGGGATGACACAGAACCAGCGAACAATATCACTAGATAAACTAAAAAAAGAAAAAACTGATGTATTGGTTGCTACCGATGTAGCTGCACGAGGATTAGACATCAAAAACGTTAGTCACATCTATAATTATGATGTTCCAAAAACACCAACAGAATATATTCATCGAATAGGAAGAACGGCTCGAGCTGGAGAAAAAGGAGTTGCCATCACCTTATTAACTCGGCCAGACCATGATAATTTCAGACGAGTACAAAGTGATGATGAACTAAAGATCAATAGAACAGAAATTCCCGAATTCAAAAAAGTTCCTTTTTTGATTCCTAAAAATAGAAGAAGTTTCAAGAAAAATCGAGGAAGATTCAAGAAAAATCGAAGACGAAGAAGATAAGATTGGATGATAAAATTTATTTTTCAACTAATATCCGCCAATCTTCAGTGTTGGATCACCGAACAATTGCCATTGCTGCACCATTTTGATATCCATTTCATCCCCTGCGCCACGAAATCGATGTAAATATGATTTGATCGCTTCCTGTTGAGTTTGGCCAAGCAGGTCAATGTTTTCATGTTGATACAATCTAAAAAATTCAAGTTCAAGCCATCCATCATAAATCTCAAGATAATCATTCACGCCATTGTTATCATTATCATCCATGGCATGAGTACCAAGGCCCGTGTTAGCAATGGTAGCAATACTTCCTCCTTTCTCTTGAATAGTTAAATGCCATGCCCAACAATGTGGTGAAAGCGTGATCCTTCCTTGTCGTATAAAACTAAAAAAGGAAACATCGAATTGACCATTATTACATCCCCCGACAACGGTCACTGGTAGTTTATTCCTGTTCCGTAAAAAGTTCATGTAAATATTCTTATAAAAATTAAATATTCCAAGACGGGTCAATGTTGGCGCCCAACCAGATGCATCGGGTGGAAGATGAATGCCCCAGGCACTAATACCGCCATGTCCACAAAAATAAGCAAAACCAGCACCATCATTCATAATCTTTCTAATATCTCTACTTAAGAACTTATTATCCTCTGTTGCAAACAATTCAACGGCGGTGAAATCATCCATGATCTCAGCTGCTTCCTCCATAATGAGCACTCCTTCGTTGATATGGGCTTCATCATCCCAATGATCGCCACTTACAAGAATGATATTTTCAAACCAATCACTATTCTTAGTTTCCTCCTCATAAGTTATGATCTTATCAACGATAGTTGCAACCTCTCGTTTATTGCGGCAGGGAAGTCTTCCGAGTGCAATATCTGGATACAAATCCATTTCATCAATAATGGTTTCATTGAATTCTCCAAATATATCATTATGATTCGAATTCCACGCTGAAAAATTACCTGTACTATCATAAATATCCGCATAATACAAATCAGAGATAAAGGAAGGTTCAATGATTTCCTGAGTTCCAGGCCGAATCAACACATGACTATATCGAACTGGCAGATTCCATCGAGTAGATTGCCTATCTCTACCACCAACAAGAAGAACGTAATCAATACCTGATTCCTCGATTTCTTGTTTAATAACATATTTGATTCCTTCTTGAAGATCACAACCAAGACGACTTTCCTCGATTTCTTCAACGGTTTTAATCCTAGTTCGAATGCCTTGATGATTCTTATGAGTGACCAGTTTTTCAAGATTGTTAACAAAAGCATCTGGAGCAATGATTAATAACTCATAATCATCAACATCATCAAGTAATGGTTCAGAGGGCTCTTTATAAGTTATTTTAACACTGACATTATCCACAAAATATGCTTCATCTAACTCTGGTGAATAAGTAACTGGATAAATCCGAATAGTTAGAAACGTTTTATGTTCTCCATTTGAAAGACCTCCACCAGTATGATAAGAAACAACACTAGAAGGAAACACATCTTCACTTTCATAAATCTCTTCACTTTCAGCTGTTACTGTCGAACAAGAACCATAGGCAACTTCTTTTGACAAGGGAATTGTTTTTGCTTCAGAAAATGAGGTTTCCACATCAATGATTTTTGTTCCAAAAGCAAACTCAAAAGTAGTGATATTAACTGGGAGAACGGGCCATTGATCATGAACACTATTAAAATCAGATTCTTCAACATAAATGTTCAGATATTCATTTTCTTTAACAATTTCTGGTTCAGAGAACATGAACTGTTTTTTAATCGAAGGAAACGGAGAATCTTTTACGAATTTTTCTTCCTCATCATCAACTGAAGAAATACTCATAACATAGGAGAGAACTGCTGCTGAAATGATAAACGTGATGACAAGAATCACAGCCATTATCTTGGTTTGTACCTGATCCATATTCAATTTACCCAATTGTTTAATATAAAAATAAGAATATAAACATTCCGAAAAAGAAAAAACCACAAAAATACTTTCACTGTACTCTAGAAAGCATTTAAATTTATCAAATCTTTTTTTAAAATACTATGGGAAGAACCGGTTCAGCAAATCTTCCACTACACGGAGGAAAAGCACCTCGATGGTTATTCAAACGAATGGTAAAACTATCAGAAGGAATAATTGAAGTTATGATCAATGAATTTGATCAAGAAACCGTCTTACAACGACTTTCTGATCCCTTCTGGTTTCAAGCATTATCCTGCGTCCTTGGTTTCGATTGGCATTCAAGCGGGACCACAACGGTTACCTGTGGTGCATTAAAAGAAGCACTAAATCCTGAAGAACATGGGATTGTTCTTGCTGGTGGAAAAGGTAAAGCCTCACGAAAAACAATTGATGAAATCTCAGAACAAAGCATCATTTTTAATCTATCCACCTCAAAAATAAAAAAATTAACCTACTCAAGTCGAATGACTGCAAAAATAGATAATGCAACGGTACAAGACCACCATCAATTATATCATCACACGTTTGCCTTCACTGAAAACGGAACATGGACAGTTATTCAACAAGGATTAAACCTTGAGCAAAGATATGCGCGAAGATATCACTGGTTTTCAAAAGATCTTAAGTCGTTCATCCAAGAACCTCACGATTCGATTCTTGGAGTACAAACAAATCAACCAGTATTAGACATGGTTTCAATTAATAGCAAAACATGTCAAAAGACATGTATAGATCTGATCAATGACCATCCACAACATTTGCAAAGAGACTGGGCGAAACTAAGCAGACCACCTACACAGCGATCGTTGTTCAATTCAGAAAATGATAACAAAAATGATATAAAATTACAATGTTTAGATATGCCACGAACAATTAATTGGAAACGAATGAGGGAAATCTACGAATTCCAACCAACGGACTATGAAGAATTCATTTCACTGAACGGTGTTGGTCCAAAAACGGTGCGGGCTCTTGCTTTGATATCAGATTTGATATATGGGGAAAGACCAAGTTGGAATGATCCCGTGAAATATACGTTTGCCGTTGGTGGAAAAGACGGTGTTCCCTATCCAGTTGATAAAAAAGCAATGGATGAATCAATTATTCTAATCAAACAAGGCGTTGAACAAGCAAAGATTGGTGAAAACCAAAAATTAAGAAGCCTTGAAAAACTAAGAACTTTTGTTACTACGAACCAATAGATAATTATGAATCATGAATAATGCTTTTTTTGTGATCATGAACAGATTATTTTTCATAATACATCAATTGAAATATCACCATTAACCGTAGATACAACAAGATCTAATCCTTCTTACACATCAGAGATATTCTCAAGAAAATCCTTTACTTCAGATCCTGATTTTTCACCATAAAAAAGACAACCACTACAACTAACCAATAGAAAGATAATACAAGTGAATGTGATCAATTTCTTTTTCAATATAATTCCTCTTCTACTAATTCATGATGGACCCTAGGTAAAAATCATTAAGAAGGATTTTCAAATCTCATCATTATTTTTGAAAAAATCATTCATAATTGAATCCAACAAGTATAATGCATTAATTGTTTTATCAAAAAATAGTTCCTTTATAAATACATTTAAGAAGACTATTTATATTCTTTAAATAATATTCATTATATCTGGAGGATATCAAATGAAACAAAAGCAAAAAATTTTTTTTCAATCTATTTTAATATTATTTTCACTTATTCTTGTATCCTTCACGGGTTGTATTGATCCAACTGATGATCCTGAACTTCCATCACGAGGTTTTTTCATGGGAATTCTTCCAAATCCCAATCAACATCAGGAATTTGAGGAAGTTTATAATCAAGCAGCGGAATTTGCCGAATTCGTCCCCATATGGTCTGCAGGAACTGGCGCAGAAGGCTTTTGGGATTATGCTGATAAACTCTCTGGCTTCTGGGGAAAAACATTCTTGGATGATTACATCAGAGGAAATGATATGTTTCCCCTTATTCATTTCTCGTTTATCGACAAAGACCAACAAGGAAATCTCATCCTCAAAACTCCCGATACTCTTCCAGAGGCAACGTTGAATGATGCAGAGTGGAGAACATTATACAAAGCAAGTGTTCTTGAAGTAATCGATACCGTTCATCCAAAATACATATCCATTGGAAATGAAGTCAATAGATGGTATGAATCTTATGGCATTTCTGATGAAGATCCAAATGGATTTCACCATTTTGTAAGTCTTTATGAAGAAATTTATGATGCCGTAAAAGCAGTTTCCCCAGATACTCAAGTGTTTTGTGTATTTGCTCGAGAGATCGTTTCAGAGAACAAAGAAGCTGATTTATCTGTATTTTCTCTTTTTAATGAAGAAAAAATAGATGTATTAGCACTTACCACATACCCATACGCGGTTCAAGGGATTACAACTCCATCTGATATACCGTTAACCTATTATCGACAAGTTGCAGATATGATGCCAAATACGCCTTTTGGCTTTACGGAAATTGGATGGTCAACGCTTGAAGTATTTGGTGGTGAAAAAGGACAATACGATTTCTTAATGAATCTTTCAACCCTGTTAACAAAGGATCAAGATGTCGACCTTCGCCTCTTTGGTTACATCTGGTTACATGACCAACCTGGTAGTGATACCACGGGATTGATCACACAAGATGGAACTGAAAAACTAGGATATACAGCTTGGAAAGAAATCTCAGAATCATGATATGAACGAAAAAACTAATGAAAAAAGCTGCAAAATCAATTGAATCGATAATTTTTAGAAGTGAAGAATAGTATTTAAAATTGTAAAAGATTCAATCCAGTCTCCTCATCAAAAATTCTAGAAACCTCGCCGTCAATTGCATCAATGATACATTCGCAAGTTGCACTCACTATAGCAGAATTCAAATGCCCTCCATATGAACGATGATTTTTATCACAGACATTGATGTGAATGTGCAAATAAGGTTTTTCATTTTGCATGGTAATATTACCAGATAAGGGAGCAATTTCATAATTCCCCATGAACTTTTCCGAATGATACGTTTTACTATCAACATCAAAAAGACCAATGGTTACCTTATTAGTGGCTCCAATTCCCATCACCGATCCAAGTTTGATCTGATATTGTTCACATACTTTCGAAATCGATTCAACAATTTCTTCTCCCTTATCGATACGAACAATGATCTTACTTCCAATTTTCTTTGATTTCATCAATTACCTAAATCAATATTCATGGTTAAAATATTTGGTAATTTCCAACTGATACAAAAATAAAAAGAAGGAATAGTGAATCAATGCAACTATCGATCCACTGAATTTAAATTAATATCTATCGATGTGCAAACGGTGTTTGCTGATGAGATTCCTCAGAATATTCATCCCACCACTGATGTTCCCAGGTTTTATTCCACCAAGTTTTCAATGGAAGAACGGCAGAGGTCTTCCAGTTGCTTTTCTTTGTTTCCATCAAATGATGCCATAATTCATCCCAGTTCTCAGCCTCAATCCATGCCATATAATCCCAATCACCGGGAATACTAGCACCACTTGTGATCCAATCCCATTGTGGAACATGTTCACTAGTCTCATCTAAGGTATTCTCTTTGAACATCACCCATGCACCAGTTGGTTTCTCCCACCACCATTTACCATCTTTATAGCCATTATGAACCATATGAGTTTTGGTATCTTCAACCTCATCCCATTGTTTAATGGTTGCGATACAATCATGAATAGTGTCCCAATCCTTGGCATCAAACCAAGCGATCACATCATATTCACCGGTCACAACCCAAGTACCGATCATGTTTTCCCAATTATGAAATCGTTGCCAGACTTGTTCAGCGGTTCCCTGCCTCGTTTTGATGAATGCATATGCTGATCTATCTTTCCAATTCATCCTTCCTCACTAACAGCAAAGTATTATGTTCCCACTTATAAATATAAGCATATTTTTTTGAAACGAATAGTAAATTAAGGTTTCATCAGTAATAATCCTAAAAAAATCAAAACATCTTTTACCAACAATTATATTATTATTGCAGATTATATTAGAATGTATTCATTCTGATAATAACAATAACTAGATAAACGATTAAGGATTCTTTCCTGTTAAAAAAGATATCTGGTGATGTACTATGGAAGAAATATTTCCCTTTGAATCTATACTCGTCATATCAAGTCTTGCTGTTTTCCTCCTTCTTGGAATCATATTACGAGCAAAAATTAAATTCCTTCAAAAATTTTTAATTCCCGCTTGTCTCATAGGAGGTCTTATCGCAATGATCCTTCGAAATAGCAGTCTTGTTGTACTCTCTATAGATACTCTTGAACTCACCGTCTATCATCTTTTCAATCTCTCATTTATCAGTGTAGGATTGACAGCAGCTAGTAAAATTCGAAAAGAGGGATCTAAAAAGGATCGCATCGCTGGTCCACTTGGGATGGGATTAATGCAAGGAGTCATTTTTCCTTTGCAAGCACTTATCGGCGGTTTGTTTACTCTCTTTTTCGTTGGAATTGGACTAGATCTCTTCCCAACCTTTGGTTTTCTTACACCTCTTGGATTCATTGAAGGACCAGGTCAAGCATTGTCCATTGGAGAAACCTGGCAACAAATTGCAGGATTTACCAATGCAACCGTTGTAGGATTAACCTTTGCAGCCATTGGATTCTTTTTCGCATTCTTTGTTGGAGTACCATTAGTTGACTGGGGAATACGAAAAGGATATTCTGATCAAACACCAAAAGTTCTCCCCACTGATTTTGTTAGAGGAATCATCACTAAAAACCAAAAAAAGGAACACGCAGGATTTGAAACCACCCATCCAGCTAATGTTGATGTGTTATCATTTCATTTCGCACTTGTAGGACTAAGTTATATTGCAACGTATGGACTCGTTAGTATGTTAACCAATGTACTGCCACCAGATATCGCAAAAATGATCTGGGGATTTTTCTTTTTCTTTGGACTTGTCGTCGCCTTACTCATCCGCTTTTTGATAACCAAGTTAGACTTGGATTATTTGCTGGATAGAGATGTACAAAAAAGAATTACTGGATGGTCCGTTGATTTTTTAATCGTTGCAACAATAGCATCCATTGAACTAGCCATTGTTTGGAATTATCTTTTACCGATATCAATAATCTCTTTTTTCACGGGTGTGATTACGTTATTTGTGGTCTTATATATTGGAAGAAGAATGTGGAATCGATATGCATTAGAACGAACCGCAGGAATATTTGGAACGGTCACTGGAACAGTTCCTAGTGGACTGTTACTGGTAAGGATACTTGATCCTGAATTCAAAACACCTGCAGCAATCGATTTAGGTCTCACCTCGATTTTTGCAGCTCCCTTCGTCCTCTCGGGAATGCTTTTAGTAAATGCACCAGTCTTATGGGGTTGGAGTATGGAACAAACATTACTTGTGTTTGCAGGAATGCTTCTAATAGCATTAGCATTGATCCGAATCTTTGGGCTATGGGGAAAACCACAATTCTAAAACTATTCTCATAAACCTTTCTTTTTTCATTTTTCAATCTCTGCTACTACCCGGCAGGGTGCACCATCTCCATTCGTAATGTTTAATGGGAAAATGTAACAAAAAAATCTCTCTGGTAATTCATCTAAATTCGTTAGATTTTCAACAATCCGGATGTCATGAGAAAATAAGAGTTTATGAAGATCATAGGGATTGTTATCCGGAGTAAATGAATCGATACCAAGGATTGAAATATTTTTTTGAATAAGATTTTGAATCGTCTTTTCAGAAATAACCGGGTTTTTTTCAAAATAATCTTTTTCATAGATATGATTGCTATGGCCAGTGAAAAAGAACACAAAATCATTTGGTTTTACATTGCTGACATCAACATCGATCATAGATTGATTTCGAGCATCAATAAGAATCGTTTCTCCAATGAATGATCTAATAGGATAATCAGATAATGTTTTTCCAGCATCAAGCATATGCTTTGGAGCATCGATATGTGTGGAAAAATGAGATGTAAAGGTTATCTGTTTTTCATTCCATCCCTTTGTTTTAATTGTTGAGAATTGCTTAATGTTGGGCGTGGGATTACCTGGAAAAACAGGGATTTTATCATCAATTGGTAGTGTCAAATCAATAAACATATATCAAGATAATACCTTCATCTTTTAAAAATATCCTCTGTATTCTCAAATCACCAGCAAAAAAATATGAGATTAATTTATTAGTAATGAGTGATAATTACAAGTATCAACTTGAAAAAATTCTTTCACCAATGAATAAAACATAGGGGGAAACATGATCTTATGAAAAAACCAATTCTTATCGTCCTATTCTCAGTCTTCTTTTTACTAACCATCGAAAGCTTAGGTTCCATACCACTTAATTTACGATTGGAAGAAGACAATGATACTCATATTCAAGATGACCTGTTTTTTTCAGCGGATCAATTAGTCAATATTGAAAAAACAGATCACGGTACCATAATGGCAGGATCTGCAGCATATCCGATCACACCTGATTTAACATCTCATTCTCCCATATATATTGCAGGATTTGGACGGAATCGAGTTGCAACTGGTATCCATGATGACCTCTGGGCTCGATGCTGCTGTGTTCAGATTGGAGATATCACCACCGCATTTGTTTCAGTTGATCTCATTGGAGTCATGTATCCAGAGTATCAAAAAATCCTTTTAGATCTAAACGAAACAACTACAATTGATATGGTTATCCTTACAAGTACCCACAACCATGAAGGACCAGATGTAATTGGTCTTTGGGGAAAAGCAATTTGGTCTGGAATAAACTGGGATTGGTATAATCACGCATTATCAATTATTTCCAAAACAATAGATGAGGCCTATGAGAGCATGCAACCAGCTGGCATCAAAATCGGTCATGCAATGGCAGTTAATATGTCTCGAGATAGTAGAGAACCAATCGTTATGGAAGAACAAGTAGAAACCATTCAACTTGTTGATTATGACAATCAATCAATTGCTACCATGGTCTGTTATGCGAGTCATCCGGAAATCCTTTGGGATGAAAACACATTAATCACTTCGGATTATCCTCATTATTTGTACGAACATATCGAGAACAATTTAGGTGGAACTGCACTACTTCTCACTGGTCCAGTTGGAGGATTGATCACTCCAAAAACAAGAAACCATACTTTTCAAAGTGCGAAACAGTTTGGAGAAACAATATCAAATCTTTCGATTACCTCCTTAGCAAATGCTTCAATTATCTGGGAAACAGAGATTCGAATAGAAACTCAAGAACTCTTCATTCCACTTACAAACCCGGTTTTTAGAATTGCTTCAATCTTAAACATTTTAGATCGACCACTTTATCATTTCAGAAAAGATCTGAAAACCAGCGTTAATGTTCTCGAGCTTGGGGAAGATGCAGCATTACTACAATTAGTAACCGTTCCCGGTGAGGATTTTCCAGAAAACTGGTTCGAACTCAAAGAAAAAATGCATGCAGAACACCGATTTCATATTGGTCTAGCAACTGATGAACTTGGTTATATCGTCCGTGTTGAGGATTGGAATCCAAAAGATTATGAAGAAAGTATGAGTGCTTCAAAACAATTAGACCCGCTCATTCATCAAACCTTGGAAAGCATGCTTACACTACATTAAAATGTGTTAACATCCAAAAAGTGACACTTCTTTTTTGCTACCATTATAATATATGTTGGCGAACACATTTTTCCATCCCAAAGTTTATAAAACACTAAGTAGTAAAAAATCAAAAGGCAAGGTTTTTTCGATGAATGAATCTTGTAAAAAAAATAAAAATCGAATTTTAGGTGAATAGTTGGAGGAAAAATAGTGTATACTAGAGAAATTAAGAATGCAATAAATTATGATAGAACACAACATCCAGAACGAACAAACGCAACTTTTGGAAGAGTAACGGAAGTCTTAGAAAATGTACTTGGTCCAAAAAGTGATGAGGTGATAAGCAGTCTAAAACAAAAACTTGGATCTGTAACCATTAACACCGAACTCTCAGAGGATCACGCCGAACAGATCGTATCCACCTTAAATGCACATGCGCTCAGCCCGGATCAATTACAAAACATCGCTTCACAATTACAATCATCAGAGATTTCCACAAAAGAAGCATTAGCATTACACAAAAAATACAAAGTCCCGGTTTCCCACCTGGAAAAAGATATCATCCCAGTTGCTGGAAACGGATGCTGGATCCAAGATACGAAGGGAAACTGGTATATTGACATGGATAGTAATTATAGTGCAACAAATTTAGGAATGAACAATCCTGAAATCGCGCAAGGATTGTATAATCAAGCCAATCAACTAATTTCAATGAAAGAAGATAGAGTGCAAATTGCACGAACTCGTTTTTTAAAAGAAATAACTGAGATGATGCCCAAAAAACTCACTTATTTTTATTGGCAGAATTCCGGTGGAGAAGCAGTTGATAAAGCACTAAAAATAGCAAAAGCCTATACAGATAGCAAACAAGTCATTGCATTTAAGAATGGATTTCATGGAAGAACACACGGAGCTGTGTCAGTTACCTGGAATAAAGATTACCGGAAACCATTTCATCTTCACAATGAAGAATGGGTTCATTTTGCTGAATTTAATGATATTGAATCGGTTAAAACACTTGTTGAAGAAACCGGAGCTAAAATAATTATCATGGAAATGGTTCAAGGAGAAGAAGCAGGAAATCTTCCAGCTGATCCCGAATTCATTGAACAACTCTGGAAGTTAAAAGAGGAAAAAGATCTAGTAATTATAGATGACGAAGTGCAAGCTGGTTTTGGACGAACTGCTGTTAAAGAAGGAGACTGGTTCGCCTGTCAAAGTTATGATGTGACTCCTGATATTATCACTATTGGAAAATCATTTGGAGCAAGTTATCCAGTTACTGCTGTAGTAACTACTGAAGAAATATCACAATCAATGAAACCAGGTTATGACGGATCAACTTTTGGAGGTAATCCCATGGCCATGACCTCAGCGTTAATTGCTACTCGTCAAATGAAAGAACAAAAGATTACCAAAAACGTTATTGCACGTTCAAAACAGATCTTCGATGGATTAACCCGATTACAACAAAAACACGATATGATCAAAGACCTACAAGGTAGAGGATTAATGATTTCAATATCGTTAGGATCTGAAGAAAATGTTTCTAAGGCACAGGAAAAATTGAAGGAACATGGTGTGAAAACCAGTCTTTCAACAGGTAAATACCTTCGATTTCTTCCGCCAACAATTATTTCAGAAAGCGAAGTAAATCTCGTATTAGGCCGATTGGATACATCTTTACAACAATGCTAGTTAAGTGTTTTAGATTAGCGATTCTACGCATCAAACACCTTTTTTCTTTATTTTTAATTCGTTCAAAACAACTCATTTCTACGAAAGCAAGTATTTATAAACCATGAGCAAGATATAAGCAGATAATAAAAGAAGTAAAAGTAGTAATTCCACCAAAAAAATTTGACATTTTTTTAAGGATTTATTTTTACGTTCTTTTTAAACTTGCACAGACACACAGTCTGAGGAGGTGACAAACACATGAAAGGAACCGTAAAATGGTACAATGCAATGAAAGGCTTTGGCTTCATCGAAGGTGATGATGGAGATATCTTCGTTCACCGAACTGCAATTCCTGCAGGAACTGAATTATATGAAGGTGATGAAGTCGAATTTGAAATTGAAGAGTCCGATCGTGGACCAAAAGCAGTCAACATCGTAAAATTGTAATTTTCTTATTACAACTAATGCTCATAAGAAGAGTTTTGGTTATTCAAAGAGTAGCAATACTCTTCTTTTACTTTCTTAGTTATTTTTTTCTTTTTACTTCTTCTAATACCTGTTCAACGTGACCTTTTACTCGTACATTATCCCATATTTTTTGAATAACACCATTTGTGTCAATAAAAAATGTTGATCGAATTGTGCCCATAAATTCACGTCCCATGAACTTTTTTAATCGCCATACGCCATACTTTTTATGAATCTCTTTATCTGGGTCGGAAATGAGGGTGAGGTTAAGATCTTTTTTTTCAATGAATCGTTGATGTGATTGACAACTATCCTTACTAATTCCAAGGATGAATGTGTTAATTTCTTCAAATTCATCTTTAAATTTGGTGAAACTCATCGCTTCAAGAGAGCAACCAGGGGTGTTATCTTTTGGGTAGAAATAAAGGATAACGTTTTTGCCTCTATATTGGTTAAGACAAACTTCTTTTTCATCTTGATTGAGTAAACAAAAATCAGGTGCTCCATCCCCTTCAGATACAGTTTCATTAGTCATGATTTTAATATTGATTCATTCTATTTGAGTGTATCTGCATAAAAATATGCTAATAAAACCTAAACTAATGGTATGGGGAAGGGTGAACAAGATTTTATTTCTTTTGTCTTTTTTGTAATTGTTCAGGTGAATAAAATGTCCTTCCGCAACTGGGACAGGTGATTGGTTCTTCATCTTTTCTTCGAATCCAACGGTGTCCACAAAATGGACAATTTGCTCGTTTTATACAATATCCCCAAAATCGTGAATAAGTACCTATTAAAAAATATATCTCTTCAAGTGGATGATATAACATGGCATGATTTAATCCATTTCCATCATCAAAAAAACATTTGTTGACGTTATATTCAGGATGATTTTAAAAATTAATAAAAAAATTCTATTTTGAATAAAATAACTTTAACATTTTTTTTAACATGTTTTTTAACCGTTTTTCACCTTTTGTTAGCATAAAATTTATAAACATGAATATATAGTATACTATCCCGAAATGGGAGGTGAACTAAAATTATGAATAATATATGGAAAAAAACAATAGTATTAGGAATCTTTGCCCTATTTTTAGGTATGACGCTAGCACCAAGCCTTTCAGCAACAGAAGATCAAACGGTCAAACAAGAAAAAATAAACACAAGTCTCTTTGACAAAAGGATGACGGAACCTGAAACATTTCAAAATGAGTTTCACTCGTTCCTTTTGAGTATACAGGAAAATCAAAATGATTATGAGGGGCTTAAAGACATAATTCAGAAACTTCTCAATTGGTTGGCCAATAAATCCGATAATCCACTTGTCTCGATATTGTTATCTAAATTACTTAATCTTGAAAAACTCCAAGATAGGGATATTGTGATTGGTGCCGGATGGAACTATGATCTCAATCCATTAAAGAAAACAGATATTCAAATGATAAAACCGTTATCTATTTGGAGATATGCAGATACTTCAGAAAAGATGAGTATACCAAGTGTCACGGTTCTTATCTCTGGGGAACCATTAGCCGTTGAAACGGTGGTTGGTAACCAATTAGGTTTTATGTATCGGTTCAGAGGATTCTACAGTCACATCCCTCAGCAACTTCCGGAGCAAGGTTTTACCTTCATGATTGGAACTGCGCAAAATGCTGCAGCACTTGAACTTCCAACGATGAATCTATTTGCTAGCTAAAACCTTAGATGACGCAGGTAATCTCTCTTTTTTTCTTTTTTAATCTCTTCGCAGGAAATTTATAAAAAATATGTCCATCCAATCTTTGCTGGTTTGACCATCGACATGGTATGCAACGACTTCAATTCGTTGTTTAAAAAATGAAATCTTGTTCAAATGATATTTGTATGGTGGTTCCGTATCTGTTTCTTGTAATTTTCCACGAACGTAAAATTCAACTTTTTCAATGAGCGATTCATCAATGAATACTTGTGCCCAGATCCAAATATCATCAACTATGATAGTTCGAATTTGCCAGTTTAATGAATCCTTAATCGGTTTTTGTTCCCTTCCTTCAAAATAAAACATTCCCTTATGAGGTGATTCAATATACACATATGGATGCGATAATGGGTTATCAGAAACCCAGGCAAGACTAATTGAGATAAGCTCTGTTGTTCTTGTCAAATATGATAAGTCCATGTTTTCTATGGTGTCCTCTGAACTATGCCAATGTGGATTCCACGCGCCTTCAAAAAAAGCTATTGCATCAAAACCATGCCTGACAAATGAATGGTAATCACTTCCACCACGAGTATCCTCCGGAAGTGTTCTCAAATCTAATGAAAAACCAACGTTATATTCATCATTTAATTGACTGATTTCATTCATCAACCATGAAACATCCTCGGTTCCCCATAATCGAAATTTGTTAATCGTTTCACTATTTGAGTATCCTATTCCATCTGCGTTGAAATCGATAATCGCGTTTTCTTTATTCGTCTGATATAACCAATCCCCATATGCCTTACTGCCAAGTAGGCCTTGTTCTTCACCTGAAAAACAAACAAAATGAATGGTATGGGTAAATTCAAAATGACTTAATACTGATGCGGCAGCAAGCACTGCTGCAACACCTGATCCATCATCATCAGCTCCGGGTGATACTTTTACGCTATCATAATGTGCATTAAAAACTAACTCAAGTTTGCTATTTGGATTGGTGCCCGGTAGCGTTCCAATAACATTGAATCCATTGAACCATCGAGGGTTATATCGATTTCCAAAACTTGTCCAATTTTGAATTGAGGTTATTAAATCAAATGATTCGAATTTCTGATGAATATATTCTCCGGCCTTTTGGCAACCATACGTTCCAGTCATTCGTGGACCAAATGAAACAAGATCTGTGAGGAATCCTTCGATTAATTCTTGGTCGATGTTATCTAATATTTGATTGAGTTTTGAATTCGGTGAATTGTTATTTTCTTCTATAGAATGGATCGAGTCGGCCTGTAATGGATAAATACTTGTGGAAAGTAATCCAATGACTAAGATGAATGTCATACTATTTTGAAATTGTTTATTCATAGATATCGATAGCCAAATAAAAATTATAATTTTTATTCTATTTTAATATTGCTCTTGTTTGTTTTCTTCTTGGACAGCATCCATTTTTTTCAATTGTAACATAACACTATAACTTGACTGTGGATTTAATTGAGATCCGCATTATGTTATGGCAATAAGATTAATTTTTTGATGATTTGATTATTCTTAAAACAATGAAAAACAATGCGATTATACTCAGTGAAATGATAGATAGTCCTAGTAATCCAAATTTGATGCTAGCAAATACTGAATGAATAATAGCTAACAGATTATTGAATTGTAATGAATTTGAAGCCATAGCAAGAATAAATGCGTTTTCAATTGCATCACAGCATGCAGCAATCATTCCAATGATAGAACAGGTATAACATGCAGTCTTGATTTTTGGAAAATTATTTACTTTTCTTCCGATGAATATTCCTAGACTCAAGATTAAAAGCCCGTAACAACAGAGATAAGCGTAATCAATGAGTTGAGCAAAAATATAAAGTCGAATTTGTTGTGTTGACATTACTTGATAATGAGATTTGATTTCTTCTCCACTAAATGATAGTTGACTTTCAGTAAATGTAGCAGGGTATCCAGATTGTGCAAATACATAGTTAACAGCAATCATTAAAATTGGAAAAAGAACGATGGTAATGCTAAGAATCTTTTTCGTTCGTTTTGGGGGAAACAAGGTATCAAGGAAGTGATTGATCATCAGTGAAGTTAATGCTCCGTGAGTATTTGAGAATTTTTAACTATTTTTTTTAAGAATTGACATTTTCACCCAAAAACTTTATAAGGTTTAAGTGATAATATATATCATGGTAACAAATAACACGGAGGATAAGATGATATCACGCTGTCAAAGATGCCAAAAAATATTCCGAACCAGCAGAAAGATCTGTCCGCACTGTGGAGCAGCGCTAATTCCTATCTAAAAAGGAATGTGACATAAAATATGAAATTTAACAAAGAAAAAAAATGTCCATATTGTGGACATATCTATCCATTCGACTTTTCCTTTTGCCCACATTGTGGAAAGAAATCGAAACATAAATCCCTGATAAATTAGTATTTCTCTCTTTTTTTCCAAGCATTCAGAAAAACAGTTCTCAGGTCTTCTTCATTTTTTGCTTTCAACCAATTATCCTGAAAACCTTCTTGTTCTGCAATTTGAGCAATCCACATCAAAGTATGCCAGCAAAAATTTTGCTGATCCTCAGATGCAACGATTATAAAGAAACTATAAATCGGATCAATATCCTTTGAGATAATTAATCCCTTTTTTGTTCTTACCAGAACAATATCAAGTTTATCTTTTCCTTTAATTAAATGAGAAATAATACTCATGCCCGGTTGTAACACACAATTAGAATCACACTCTTTACTTCTTAACAACTCACGTAGCTTTTCTTTATCAATATCTAACTTATTATGTAATCTTTCAGATAGAACCATCGATAGTTTATCTGGAGTTAACAATTTATGTAAGTCTAAAATCTCACAATTTTTAATCAAATCTTCAAAACGTTTTTCTTGGATATTATCACGTTCAATGAGAATTTCCCTAAGTTCTTCATCCAGTAAATAACTAGTTTTTTTTTCCCCAGTTAATCTCTCTACAATATGAAGAAGAGAATATTC
>CAYPUK010000059.1:0-25025 GCA_964414035.1 uncultured Thermoplasmatales archaeon
AGCAGTCATTGATTGTCCATATCTCGACTCCATACCGCAATCCTTTGAGCATCAGCAGTTTATGGTTAGGCTGCTCACTTCCGTGCCTGGTCTGATATCCATAACAAAGATGTTCACATAACTCTCCAATTACGTGATGCCATCGCCTCTGACCCAAAAGGACGATATATCATCATCGGAATAATGGATCAATGAATGCTCGGTTCACCTTCTTGTGATTTCAACTCCAACATATAGACGATTTCTGGTTACAGGGAACGCCTAACTCCCCTGTCTGCTCTACATCTATCGCCGAAAATATTAAAAAAAATTAGAAGAGATTATTTTATTTTTTGACATGAAGCACATCAGTTTCATGATCTATTCTTGTATCATTATAATACAAGTATGCATGAATCGTATAAATCCCTGTATCTTTTGGAGTCACTTCTGCTGAGTATGTTGCTTCTTCTCCGACTTCAAAGTCCTTGGTTTCGATATCAGCAAGATTTTTAAATTCCCCAGACGGGGTATCAATCCAAAATTCTAAATTCAGTTCTTCTGTATTTTCTAAAGCGATAATATTTGCATCACAACGTAGTGTTTTTCCAAGCGGCGAATATGGTTCAGTAATTGCAACAAGTGACTGAATTTCAGCAACCTGACCAATAACTTTTAAAGTAATATCTGGTGATTCGTAGGCAAAGAACTTATCTTCCTCATATCCATCAACGGTGATATAAAGACTAGTGGTTCCTTCCGCAATAATCTGATATGATATCCATTCTTCTTCTCCAGGAGATAATTCAAATATGAATTTACTTGGACTTAACGGACGGAGAAAATAGGTGTCCCGTGAATTTAATCGAACATCTAAATTCCTTAAATTTTTTTTACCAATATTTTTCACACGCAAGGTAACCCATCTTGTACCAGTGTCAATTTCTTTTGGAACCATCTCTAATTCTAACGGATATTTCATTCTCATTTGATTCACCTTTTAATTGGCATGAGTGTCGGATACTTTATAAATAAATTACTTAAAAACAATTTAAAGATGATTTAATCTCGAATGTTCAAACCATCTCAAGATTTTTGACATTTAAATATATCAGATCTACAGGATATCTTTCATTTTTTATCTCATTAATAGGTCCTTGAAAATAATATTTATTTGTTGATCCGCTAATGTTTTCAAGGTTAGAATAGTTGATTAACAATAGTTCTTCGTCTACAAATTCACCTTGTTCTAATGGTTCCTCGATCAGTTGAGAACTAACATAAGCAAAATTATCCGCAGGATCTGGATCATAAATATATCCTTCAACGGTAATATTTTGACCTATATATTCTTCATAATTAACTACAACATCATCAGGCTTTATACCTGAATAGGAATTTTGATCCATGGGTTCGTCAGACAACAAGTAATAAATGCCTACTATAAGTAGCACGATAATTGTAACAATAACTAATATATTCCAAAATTTGCCGCTAAATCCCATTCTTCGCATTTTATCACATTTTTTAAAAATCTATATTAATATAAATAAATATCTTGAGATCACCTTTAAGTTAGTTAAAAGATAGATTATTTTTGAAGTATTCTATAGGTAAATCTTAGTTGTTTTCAAATTATTTTTATAGCATTTGTAAAGCTAATCTATTGGTTTATAAATGAAATGCCGGTAGACCATATTTCCTCAGTCATCCATTTCTCCGAGAGCCACTGAAAAAAAACGTGTTTGATACCAATTTTAACAGTAATTTATTCTCCTGATGCATATCTTAGATTTACAAATATTTTCTCTTTTTTGACTAATCATACCACCTAAGATAAAATTAGAAAAATTGATGGGTATTAAGTAGTAACTTAAAGATAATTGAAATATACTCAGAAATTGTTTTTAATTTTAAAAAAATTTATTCGCTATGGATAATTTAAATCATAATTATCAATTGAATTACTGAATTGGAATATTTAATAGGATTTTTCTTTAAGTTGATCTATGATTTCTATTCTTCCAATATTGAAATAACTTTTTCAAACATAACTTTCATCTGAATTGAAGGTAAGATTAAATAAAATGATTTTTGTAATACAGTAAGGTAGATGATTTAAAGGTTTTTGATTATGCTAAAAAAAGACAATAAAATGATTGGAAAAACAGTTATGACAAAGGAAGGAACACCATTAGGACGAATAAAAGATTACGTGATTGATGATACTTCAAGCAAGGTTATTTCTATTAAAGTGAAACCGTTTCATAAAAATGAAACCATTAAACCGGATTCCTTAATGAATAAGGAAGGATACATTTTTCCAACCTCTCATTGCAAATCTGTTAAAGAAGTCGTAATCCTTGAACAGGATGTAAAACTAAATACCAAAATGAAAAAATAATTTATTGTGTTATTTCTCATTATTTTTTTTATTTTGCTTTAAATGTTTGAATAATCGTATATAATCTAGTAAATGGCGAGTGATCAAAAAATTATTTCTAATGTGTTCTTTACCGTTTTTTCCTATTTCTTTTGCTTTTTTTGGGTGATTTAATAGATAAATTATTTTTTCAGCAAATCCTTGATAATTAGTTGGATTCTCTAAAAAACCTGTTTTTCCCTGAATAACTTGAGAAGGAATTCCACCAATGTTAGAGGCAACCACTGGGGTTTCTTTCCATAATGCTTCGCTTACCGTTATCGCAAATCCTTCTTTTAGCGATTTTTGAACAACAACAGATGATTCTTGTTGTATTGCATTTACCACGATATCAGGAGCATCAATGATAAGATGAATGTCTTTTTTGTTTTCAATTCTTTTTTCTATTTTTTCAAATACTTCTTGACCTTCCGGATCATCGGTGGCCATTGATCCTACAAGTAAAAGTTGACAATCCACTTTTTTTCGTACAATATCAAAAATGTGAATCATTCCTTCAGGATCTTTCCATTTATCAAATCGTGATATCTGACTAATGATAGGTTTGTTAGGTTCCACTCCTGATTTTTTTAAATATTTATCGATTGTTTCCTGAGAAATTTGTTTATTTTTAATATTTAATGGATCGATTGAGGGTTTTATTATTCGCTGAGGAATACTTGTCTTTGCATCTTTATCCATGAATTCCTCCATGGAAGTAACCATTACATCATACTGTGAAATAAAGGTCTTGAGATATTTCCAGAGTGGCTTATGAGGAGAAGTTATATCAATGTGGCATCGCCAAATCCATGGCTGTTTTTTTTCGTAACACGTAATAATTGGCAATGGTTGAGGATCATGAACCACTACTAAATCATGATTGATATGAGTAAAAATTGCATTGTTAACATTATTGATAAAATAAAGTTCCTTCTTTTTCTTAGAAAAATTTATTTTTTCTCCCTGTAACGCATTATGAAATTTCTTTGTAATCGTAAAAAAATCAATGTCTCCATGTAGAATTCGCCAATCGGTTTTGATGCCGACATCGTTTAGAAGAATGATGAGACTATTAAGAATTTCAGCGACTCCTCCTCCTTGATATGTTGAATTAATTTGGGCAACAGAATATTCTGATAATTCTGATGCCTCATCTCTTATTATTTCTAAAAGTTCAGTTCCCACTGCGTCTTCGTATTTATCTAAAGAGATTATAGGAAGGACATTCATCTAACCACTCACCTTTCTTTCATGTTCTTTATTAGAGAAAATATTTCGTTTCGTAGACGAAATACTATGCTCTAATACCTTGAGAAATTGAAGAACTTCACTAGGATTTTTTACCCAGTATGATGCATAACTTTGAAGCGATGAATCATTTTTTACATAAATGGTTAAACCCTCATCATTGAAGAATTGAAATGCATCTTCATCAGTGGTATCATCACCAATATAAATTGGATACAATACGGTATCATGATTAAACGAATTAAGGAAAAATTTTACTGCGTTAGCTTTATTCCAACCTTTAGGCCGTGCCTCAATGACGTTATCTCCCTCAATGAGATCAATCGAATTATCATCATTTTTTGATACAATTTTGATAAATTTGTTTTTTAAGGAAGGTACTTTTTCTTTTGGTGCAGCCCGATAATGAAATGCTAAAGAATATGTTTTATCCTCGATAAAGATATTCTCCTGTTTGGAAAACAAGCCTTTTACTTCATTTTTTATTTTTTTTACCTGTGATTTAATTTTTTTTGCTTCTTTTACAATTTGCGTTGTTCCTTTTGCTAATTCAATGATTAACCCATGGTTTGCTGCGAAATGAAGTCCTCTAATTGGCAATTGAGATTTTATTTGGTTCAGGGATCTTCCTGTGATAATAACAATTTCAATGCTTTTTTTAGATATCAATCTGTTTAATACATGTATTAGATCTGAAGACGCCTGTACCATTGATGGATGATTTTTGAAGTAAACGAGCGTTCCATCATAATCCAAGAAAAGAATAATGCGCTGATTGTTCTTCAACAAGTTTTCACAGTCATTTATCTTTTCAAAAAAGTAACTAGGTTGATTTTTTTGTGATTCATTTTCTTCTATGTAATTCACCTACAAATCTCAGAATCATAATTTTTTTTTTTAATACGGATTTAATTAAAAGTAGAAAAGAAAGAAATGGGGTTTTATTTGACTTTTACTTTTTTCGATTCATATGAGGGAGTCGGATTTTCCTTTGGCATAGTAACAGATAATATACCATCTTTCATTTCCGCTTCAACATTATCTGATTTTATTTCATCAGGTAAATCAAAACTTCGATAATAACTGAGATTGCTCCGTTCCTTTCTCAACCAATTCTTACCCTTTTTTTCCTCTTCTTCGCCTTTATTAGCTGATACTTGGATATTATACGGAGTAACTTCTATGTTGATATCATCTTTTGAAACACCCGGAAGTTCAACGTTCATTTCAAATTCATCACCACGATCAACGACATCAGCAACCGGAGGCATCAGAGCAGTTTCAGATTCCGGTGTTGATTCTTGGGGAACAGTTCGGTAAAACAAATCATTAAAACTTGACCGAAATTGATTAAATAATCTATCCATCTCTTTGAATACTTCATATCTATCTGGTTCAAAGACCTCACCACCTTTTCTTTTTTTGCTTCGAACTGGTAATTTTTCTTTTGCCATAGTAAAATCACCTCATGTATTTGAATAAAAGACACTATAAAATCATAACTTAATAACAAATCAAATATTATTAGAGTACAGTTAATCTCTTATCTGAAAAAAAGATAAAATTGTTTAATTATGAAAATAAGTTTTTCTCTTTTACATTCTATTTGATTGTAAATACCTATTTGTTTCTATAATTTTATCTAATTTACTAATATGATCAATCACAATATCAGCTGAAGATGTTTGGATGCCAATCGTAAGGCATCCTGCTGCACGACCTGCTTTAACATCATTTTCTGTGTCACCAATAAGGACAACTTGTTTTACCTCTACTCCTAATTTTTCACATGCTTTAAAAACCATATCTGGACTAGGTTTTCCTTTTTTGATCTGATCACTAGTGACAATCACATCAAAAAAGTCCTTAATATGAAATTTTTCAAGAATTTGCATGGTACATTTCTTGGGAGTATTGGTAATAATTGCCTTTGGAAACGATTCTAATTTTCTGAGTATTTCTTTGGTATCAGAAAATAGAGTGATATGATCAACATATTTTTTATAAAAATAATTACAAAAATCTTTATTATCAATTTCGATGTTTAGTTTCTCAAGATTCTTTTGTAATGAAAAACCCCAATATTCTTCAATGAACTGATCTTTAGAAATTGTCTCTTGTTTGAATTTTTTCAACGCTTCATTTAATGATTTCCACCAAGAATTTAGACTATCAAAAAGTACTCCATCCATATCAAACAGAAGAGCCTTTGGAGAAAAAGTATTTTTCATATTTTGCTCCATAAAAAAAATAATTATTTAATATTGCCTCGACCATCATCGCAAGGTTCTTCATCTTCCATCGGTCTAGCATGCTCTGGATGAGATGGTTGAAGGCAAATTTCTTTTGGGACTTTGCTCATTTTCTCACCGCAACAGTGAGGAATATTATCCTCTTTTCTAACTGTTGCAGTCCTTTTACAGGTTAGACATTGATACGTTTCCATTTTTTTACCTCTTATTTTTTGGCGATATATTCAGCTAATTCAAGCAGTTTCTTTGCATATCCACCTTCATTATCATACCATACCAACAATTTAACCAGCGTGTTATCAATTACTTTGGTTGATCCAGCATCAACAATTCCAGAAAAATCACTACCGATAATGTCCGAAGATACTAAATCCTCTTCTGAATACCCTAATATTCCGCTCATTTTTCCCTGTGAAGCAGTTTTAAATGCATCATTTACTTCATCAACTGTGACTTCTTCTTTGAGTTCAGCTACAATATCTGTGATTGCTCCATCAACGACGGGAGATCGAACCGCCATTGCATCCATCTTTCCTTTTAATTCAGGAAGAACGAGTGCAGTTGCTTTTGCTGCACCTGTTGTTGTTGGCACTAAATTAATAGCAGCAGCACGACCTCGTCTTCTTTTTCGTGAATTACCATCAACAAGATTTTGACTGGTAGTATACGCATGAATGGTAGTAACAGCTACGTGTTTGATGGTAAACAAATCATTAAGGATTTTAACGGCGGGAGCAAGTGAATTTGTAGTACAAGAAGCATTTGATATGATATCATGATGATCCGCATCATATTCTTCTTCGTTAACCCCTTGAACAATAGTGAGATCAGCACTTTTCGAGGGCGCACTAATAATCACTTTTGATGCACCAGCTGTTAAATGTTTTGCTGCATCTTCTCGTCGACGAAATAATCCTGTACATTCTAAAACAATGTCTACATCGAATTTTTCCCAGGGAATGTCTTTTGGATCCTTTTCATGGAATACGGGTATGTTGATTTTAGCCTTATCTGTTTTTTTTGTGATGATTATCGATTTGTCATCGGTTTCGATTGTGTCTTCAGATACCCCATACACGGAATCATATTTGAGTAAATATGCTAAATCATCAGTATCCGCGAGGTCGTTTGCAGCAACTATCTCTATATCTTCAGTTTTATTTTTAAGATAATGATGTAGAACTAATCTTCCAATACGTCCTAATCCATTTATGCCGATTTTTTTCATACTTATCTATTTTTTTTAATAGTAACTTTTTATTAAATAATGACTTAAATTTAGTTGAAAAATAACGAAAAGATAAGTGAAAAAATATCTGATTCTTTTCTATTTTGTGTTTAAAAGATTATTTACATTTTCTGTATGTGATCAATTACTTGATCATATTTTTCATGAATTCGAGTCCGGTCAAATTCATTAAATTCTTCTTGTAATCGAGTTTTCTCTTCCTTAGTTAAATATTCATCGATGATTGTGGAAAAAAACTGTTCATTCTCTTTGTCAAAATGATTGGAGTATTCTAAAGAAAGTTTTTGTAAGGTGTTAGTGAGTTGTTGAAGAATACTTTTTTCTCCCTTTCTATACGTGTCTGTTAATTCTTCAATTTCACTTACTAACAGACGTAATTTTTCATGCTCTTCAGTTAATTTGTCGATTGTTTTTTTATGTTTATCGGATAACGTTTTATTTTGTAATAAGCCAAAAAACATGTTTTCTTCTTTACTTGATGGGTTCTATGTGCATAAGTTTTCAAGAAATCAATTGGCATGAGTAAAACGCCGGTGTTTGGTATAGTAGTTCGTTGTTGGTTTTGCATTTCCAATTTGAGTTCATCTATTACTTTCTTAATCCGCTGATGCTCTTCAATTAATATATTTTTGATACTCATACTATCATCCATTATACTTGATATGCATTTTGTATATTTATTATTGAATTTTGTGTTTAGTTGTGTTTCTTTATCTTTAGGTAGTTTTGTTGTTTATTCTATACTTTAAGTTGTTATAAATAAATTACTTGACAACAAATTGAGTTTACCTAGAAAACAAATCTATTCCTAATAGAATAAATATAAAAACTGTGTTTTTCAATAATCTAATGTTTTCCATTATTGGAAAGATGAGAATCTATTTGTTTTTGAAATTGAATAAAATGATTAGCACATATTTGACCTTGTTCAGTAAGCGAATAATATTTACCGTTGTTTTTCTTTTTTCTTTTTTCTCTTACTAAACCGTATTTCATTAACAAATTAATTGCTCTCATGGCCGTTGCATTGTTACTAATTGATATATCTGGTTTGTTATTGTATAATTGACTTTGAAGCAATTCGTTTTTCCTATGAAGTAAAATTAATATTTGAAAAAACCCTCTTTGACCCTCCACATTAACGATCCAATTTTCTTTTTTCATGAACAGGTAAAACCAAAAACAAATATTAATACTTAACGTTTAACGTTAAAAGAAAAACATTTAAATACTACCTCTAACAAAATAATATATGGAAATAAAAAAAGAGATTGAAGATGGTGAAGGTTAAACACAAATATGAATGGAAGCCAAATGAACATCTCATTTTTTAGAATAATAACAAAATGGAGGAGAATTCTATGAATAAGCAAATAGAAATCGATCAACAATTCATTTGTCCACAATGTAAAAGTAACCATCTGACTAAAGATGACCAACGTGGAGAATTAATCTGTCAGGATTGTGGATTAGTATTAGATGAAGAGATTATAGATTATGGGCCGGAATGGCGAGCCTTTGATAATGAACAGGAAACGCAACGAGCTCGAACTGGAGCACCTATGAACGAACTTATCTTTGACAAGGGACTTAGTACTACTATTGGCTGGCAAAATAGAGATCATTATGGTAATAAAATTCCAGCACGAAATCAATCTCAACTCAGAAGGTTACGGAAATGGCATCGAAGAACTACCATGAGAAAAGGTAACGCTCAGAGTTTACATCAGGCATTAAAATACATTTCACAAATTTCTTCAACGATGTCCTTACCACGGCCTGTTAGGGAAAATGCAGCTGCCATTTATCGAAAATCATCTCGAAAGGATCTCATTCGCGGACGAAGCATCCATGGATTTGCTGCAGCAACTGTTTATGCTGGTTGCCGCCGATGTAATCTTCCAAGATCCCTCGATGAAGTGAGCGAGGCATCAGGCATTGACAAAAAAGAGATTGGTCGCAATTATCGATTCATGTCTAAAAAACTTTCATTAAAACTTTTACCTGTTCGTCCGCAGGAATATTTGAATCGATTTGCTAATGCACTTAAACTGGAGAGCGATGCCATCCGGGAAGCACGTGATCTCATTGATAAAACTCTTGAAAATAAAAAGATAAGCGGATGTAGCCCTGCTAGTATTGCTGCTGCTGCAATTTATGTGGCCTCATTGTTGTGTCATGATAAAAAAACACAAAAAGAAATTGCTGAAGCAGCAGGAGTAACAGAAGTAACAATTCGAAATCACTATAAAAAAATAGTGAACAACTTACAGCTTGATGTTGCCATCTAATCTTTTTTTCATTTTAAACTATACTTAGTCTGTAGTGTTTTTCCATCAAAAATAACTAATTTATTTTGTTGAGCGAAGCTTCCAAGAGCAACATAAACTTCTTTTGAAGTCAAATGTGCATGTTTTGCAATAGTTGCAACATTTTTCTTACTCTTATTTTTTAACAATTTTGATATTATATATTTCGTTTCATCCAAATCGTTAATACCTGTAAGTTGTTCGAGATTAATCTCTTCATGTTCATTAGATAACCAACCAAGACCAAGATAAAACTCATCAACATCAAAATCCTTTTCGCTCATAATCTCTTCTACATTCAAAGATGATGAATTGCTCGTTATCTCTTTGATTTTAGTTGCATGTTTACCAATACGTTTAATGTTTTCATCCATAAGAACACTCAACAATTCCTAACGTTATCTTTTAACTAAAGGAAAAATCTCTAACATCTTTATGATTTGTTTTTTCAATAACAACATCTAACACGCCATTGATATATGAATAGGAAACTGCGTTTGGATTCACATTTTGAGGTAAATCTATACTACGATGAACCTGCAAGTTTTCCGTATCAACAGCAATGAATAATTTGTAATTGTGAACTAATACGAATATATCCTTTTTTTTCACCCCAAAGATCTCAGTAGTCACGGTCACATAACTATCAAATTCAACTATGTCAAAAACGGATTCCTTTTCATTAAAGTCAATCAAATCTTTTAAGGAAACTATCTGTTTTCGTTGATAATCTCCGAATTCATCAAAAAAAGGAGTTCCATCTTTTCCTATATGAACATCTAATACATATCGATACTTCTTACCTGGTTTCAAATCTTTTGAAGAAATTTCCCGAAATGTTTTTTCCAGATGTTTCTGCAAAGCCTGCAGAATTTTTCGATGGTTTCTTCGTTCCTTAAGATAATCAAAGGAATCATCTTTATTTGACCTCTTATCATCATTGGATCTCATTCTTTACACAATACTAATTAATGCTAAAAATTATTAAATAATACCTGAAATCAAATTGAAAAATAAATAAAAAACAATTAAAAGAAGATAATTTTACGTTGGATTCTCATTGAATCTAATCCAATAAGAACTAATGATTCGTACCACATCTAAAAAAGATTGATAATCCACCGGCTTTTGGATATAACTATTAGCACCTAAATTATAGACCCTCATAAGATCGCTTTTCTCAGTTGAAGAAGTAAGAACAATAACTGGAACAAGTTTCGTTGGTTCATACGACCTAATGAATTTCATCACTTCAAAACCATCAAGAAGCGGAAGTTTCAAATCAAGCAATATAAAACGAGGGATCGGCTTATTCTTTAGATACTGAATAGCTTGTTTTCCATCTTCGGCAATTTGAAATGAATACTCATGTTCCTCAATGTATTTTTTAAATGCTCTTTTTGTCAACTTTACATCATCAGGATTATCTTCTACAATCAATATTTGTTTGTTACTAATGATATTACCAACCTATCGAATTTTTTTATCAGATAACATAATTGAGATTTTCACTCAGTTACTTTATTACTTACAGAATATATAAGAATACTTTAAAAATAGATTAAAGTCATCTTTAATTTATCACTCGGCAACCTCTCTTTTGTGTAATAATGTTTTTCCTTTCTCAGAGATATAAATTGCCCGAAGTTTACCCTGTCGACGCGTGAAAATCAATCCTTTTTCTTCTAAATCTTCCAATCGTTTTGCCGCAGTCGAATAAGAAATCTTAAACTTTGACATCACTTTTTTGAATGGCACTAATGCATTATTCTGATTCTGCTGATAAATAAACTTAAGAATATTGTAAACGGAATCTTTCAACGTAATATCCTGAATCTTTTGACTAGGAAGCATTCGTAATTCATTTTCAATAATCGCTAATTGATTCTTTTGAAATAGAGATGGATCAATCCTAACAAACATCATTGCTCTCTGTTCAATGATACGTTCATTTAACTGAAAAAGCATATTAACAAACTCATTGAATGAGTATTTAGTTAACAGATAATGAATACCATCAAGTAATACAACTGCATTGTCAGAAGAAGATACAAATAATTCAATTTCTTTAATCAATGATGAAACATCTGGAATTGTTTGATACTCAGAAATCTGTTTTTCACTCAGCAATCGAACCGAAATATTTGAAGTATCCGGAATTATTGATTTCATAGTTTCAGGATTTAATCTGGAAATAAATAATCCTTGATGTCCTCCTCCAGTAAGATCAACCAACATGTCTTTTGCTGAATCAATTTTTTTATCTGAAACTAGGTAACTATTTCCTTCAAGAAGCTTCCCGTGCATCTCTGCATCTTTTGTAATGTCATCTCCAATGAAAATAACACCAATTTTCTTTCTTCCTTTTCCTTCTAAAACAGATCCGTTCAATCGAAAGATTTTTTTTGCGTTATCCTTAGTAATGATCACGGCATCAAACCTAGTTTTTTTCCCATGTTGAATCTCTTTAATATTATCTTTTAATTTTTGTGGATTACTTATCAATGGTAACTTACTCATGGTTCGATTATACACTTCACTTTGTTTATAGCCTGTAATATGTTCTGCCGTATCATTCCAAATCGAAATCCGGCCATTATTATTCACTGAAATAATGATTTTAGATGTACTATCAATAACATTTTGAAGGTACTCTTTAGATTCAACAGCATTTTTTTCAGCTTCTTTGCGATCCGAAACTTCTTTTGCTAACTTCTTATTTGTTTCTTCCAGTTGATCATGATACTTTTTTGCTTCTTCTTTGGCTTTTTGTTCCTTTCTTTTATTCTCATAATCTTGCAATTCTCTTTTAACCGCAGGACTTAATTTTTTAAGATTATCCTTCATTATATAATCATCAGCACCACTTTTCATCGCTTCAACTGCGGTGTCTTCCCCAATCTTCCCAGAAACTAAAATGAAAGGAATATCTAAATCTGAATCTCGTAAAAGATGCAATGCATCCAAACCATTAAATTCAGGAAGTGCAAAATCAGCGATAACGATATCACTTCTTTTTTTTGCTAATTCTTCCTTCATTGATTCAACAGTTTCAACCCGATGAATTGAGATCTTGAATCCTTCTTTTTTAAGTTCACGTTCAATGAGAACTGCATCATCTTCAGAATCTTCAACAAGTAGTATATTAATTTTCTTCTTCACGCTGTTTCCTCCATCTTTTTATTGAAAGTAAAATAAAATATTGTTCCTTTTCCTTCAGTTGATTCTGCCCAAATCTTTCCACCATGTCTATTAAAAACTCTTTTCACAATACCAAGTCCAATACCTGTACCCCCATAAGTATCTTTAGAATGAAGGCGTTGAAAAGGAACAAATAACTTTTCAGCATAATCCATATTAAAACCAGTTCCATTGTCCTTAATATAAAAAACCAGTTTTCCTTTCTTCTTTGTTTTACCTATTTGAATCACAGCTGTTTCTTCGGCTCGAGTAAATTTCCAAGCATTATTGATAAGATTTTCCAAAGCAATCTGAAGTAAATGTTTATCACCTTTAACGATGAGATCATTTTGTATTTTAATAATTACTTTTCGTTCAGGCTCTTTCTTTTTCAATGATCTAATTATTGATTCAGCTATCTGAGAAATGTTAACATTTGAATATTCAAGATTATGTCGAGTAATTCGAGATAATTTCAATAAACCATCAATCAATTCACCCATTCGTTGAGTGGCATTTCTAATTCGATGTAAATAATCCTTTCCTTCATCATCTAGATGGTTTTCATAATCTTCTAAAATCGCTTGACTAAAACCATCGATACTTCGTAATGGCGAACGTAGATCATGTGAAACAGAATAACTAAACGCCTCTAATTCTTCATTAACTGAAGATAATTCAGCCGTTTGACTCATAAGAAAAGAATTTAAATTCTTAATCTTTTCTTCAATCATCTTCCGATTAGTGATATCTTGAAAAAGACCCACAGCTCCCACAATTTCATTATCTTTGTTTTTTATTGGAGCGGTATTAACAATAATATGACGAATTTGATCATCAGGCCATCGAATAGATAACTCTTCGCCTTTAATCGTCTCTCCAAATAAGGCAGACCGAGTTAATGGTAAATTTTTAGGTTTAATTTTTTCTCCTTCAGATGAAGTAATGCATAATGTAGAATGAGTTTGGTATTCTCCCCCAATGGGAATCGGACGATTATAGAGTTTTTCAGCAACTTTATTTGCAAAGATAATACGCGCATCCTTATCAGCTATAACGATAGCTTCAGGAGCATTATTTAAAATGGTTTTTAACCGTTGGGACTCCTCTTCAAGTTTATTATAAATCTTAAATATTTTTTCTTCCATTTTCTTTTGGCGGGTAATATCCTGGGCGATACCAATCATCCGGTCTGCTTTTCCCTCAGAATCACGAAGTATATCACCACTTTCTCGTATCCAACGGGTACTGCCATCAGACAAAACGATTCGATGTTCAATATCATACTCTTCATCATCTTTCAATGCTGATTGAATGGCATCAAGGACATATTGCCGATCTTGTGGATGAACACATTGTAAAAATAATTTATATTTATCATCAATGATTTTATCTTTCAATCCATAAATATTCTTAATCTCATCTGACCAAAAAATTTCATTAGTTTTTAAGTTCCAATCCCAGGTACCAATATCTGCTGCTTTTTGAGCTAACTTAAGACGTTTTTCGTTTTCTCGAAGAGACTTTTGGTTATTTTTTAAGTTACTAATGTCGATAGCGAACTCAAAACGAACTTTTCTTCCATCAATCCATTCGATGATTTGATCAGTTATTAAAAAATCCCTATTAAGAGCGGGATTGTGAAATTCCCATTCAATGGGTTCGCCTTCTTGATTTAATATTTTTTCATTTGTACAAAAAGTACATGGTTGATCCAGATTTTGAAAAACGTTGTAACATTTTTTTCCAACTGGATCCCCTCCTAATAATTTCTTAAAGTAATCATTAACATACAAGATTTCATATGTTTCCGGGTCAGAAACATATGCAATCTGATTTATAGAATTGAATAAGGTAAGTTCAGGTATCTTTTCCTTTTTAGAATTTTTATTTTCCATTGACCTAACTTTTTTTATGTGAATCCCTCAGAATATAAAACTTCATTCAAATTAAATATATCTATAAAATACATATATTTTTCATTATTAAAACAAAGTAAGTAATCATTAATACTTTTTCCCTTTATTTTTTTCGATTTTAACGAAAATCGTATAATATTTAAAATTAAAGCGATTCGCAACATGTTGGTTTATACCTCTTCAAGATTTGCTAATGCCTTTTGAATCAATTCAGGTAATGCAGGATGAATATGCATTGCCATACCGATATGTCCCACTTCTCCTTTTACACTCATAATAGTAATTATTTCCTGAATGATCATCGGCGCATAGGGACCAATAATATGAAATCCTATAATTTTAAAATCATCTTTTTTCACGATTGCCTTAGCGAAACCAGATGATTCCATCATCGCCTGTCCTTTCGCCACCGAATCATACGATGCGGTACCAACAAGTAATTCAAGACCCTCTTTTTCCGCTTGTTTCTGAGTAAGCCCAACTGACGCAATTTGCGGGTATGAAAATATGGCACGAGGAACTGCATGATACCTCATTTTTATTTTTTCATCATGTAATCCATTATGCGCAGCAATAGATGCTTCTTCATTTGCCACATGTTTAAACATATGCTTGCCAATAGCATCCCCAAACGCCCAAACATTATTTTGAGATGTCTGTAAAAACTCATCAACTTTTATGAATCCGTTTTCATCTAATTCAACATCTGTATTTTCAATATGAAGTAAATCAGCATTAGATGTTCTGCCGACTGCTACTACTATTTTTTCTGCAGTAAACCTTTTTTCAGAACCTGCTTCATTTTTTCCAATAACCTCAAAATAATTCTCAGTTTTTTTTACTTCAACGACTTCAACCCCTGTAAAAACATTCATTCTTTCTTGCAATTTTTCCTTTAATAACTTAGAGATTTCAGGTTCTTCATGAGAAACTAACCTTGGAAGTCTTTCCAAAATAGTAACTGTTGATCCCATCGCAGAAAAAAAATGTGCATACTCCACTGCAATATAACCTCCCCCAATAATAATCAGACTATCCGGACATTCAGTTAATTCTAGTACTGATTCATTTGTCAAATAATCAACTTTATCAAGTCCTTTAATTGGAGGGATGAGAGGCCTTGCACCAGTACCAATAAAAATTTTTTCTCCTTGAATTTTCATATCGTTTATTTTGATAGTATTCTTATCGATGAAATACGCATCTCCCTGAACATAATCAAGATTAGAAACGTTATTAATTCCCTTTTTTTGATATTCTTGACTTTCTTTTCTCGCGTTTCTCATTCGATTCATTATCGATTGAAAATCAATATTTGAAACAGCTGCAGTAATACCTAATTTTTTAGATTCTGAAATACTCACGATTTGATCAGCTGGAAAAATTAACATTTTACTAGGAATACAACCAACATTCTGACAAGTTCCACCAATTGGCTTTTGATCAATCAAACAAACACGATACTGATGATTTAAGGCAACGTTAGCTATTTCTGACCCAGATCCATTTCCAATTACAACAACATCATACCTTTTATCTGATTCCACGGTTACACACTTCCTTTATTAACATCATAAAACTTAATGGTTCTTAAAAAATCATTTCTTGAAATAAAACCAATTAATTTTTCATCGTCCTTAACAAATATCCGATCAAGATTCTTTTTCATTAAGGTTTTAAAAACTGAAAAAGCATCATCACCAGGTTGAACCGTTGGTATATCAGTTCGCATTACCGCTGTAACCTTAGTATCAAACCAATTTGATTTCTCAACCGTTTTCAAATCCTCTATATTAATGACTCCTCGAAATTCGTCATCTTCAACAACAGGATACACAAGTTTCTTATGTTTCTTCATTTGTTCATACACATTTTGTAGTGGTGTATCTGGAGTTACTGTGTGAATATCAGTTCTCATCAGTTCATTTATCTTCTTTCCTTCAAGCACATTGGAAATTTCAGATGTTTTTTGCTCTTGATATGCTCCAAAGAAAATAAAAACAGCAATTAACAAAAGCCATAAATTAAAAAAAACACCAAAAACACCAAGAGCAATAGCTACTCCTTTCCCAATAGATGCTGCTGTTTTGGTTGCTTTTTGATAATTCATTTTCATTGCAAGAAGAGATCTGAGCACTCGACCGCCATCAATCGGAAACGCAGGTATAAGATTGAATCCAGCTAAAATGATATTATAAAAAGAAAGAGTGCCACATAAATTGAATAACACTGATGCAACTAATATATTTTGATATGGTCTAAGTAAGATGTAAACAGTAAAAAAACAGGCTCCAATAAGTAAACTGACTAATGGACCTACCAAGGCTATTCTTACCTCTTTCTTTGGATCTTTTGGAATTTCCTCACTTTCTGAAGATCCACCAAAGATGAAAAGAGTGATGCGATTAACCTTATGTCCAAATTTTTGTGTTAGATATGAATGTGCCAACTCATGAAAAAGCACACATATAAAAAGTAGGATTGAAGCAGCAGCACCAAGAATAATTTTATACGCATCATGAATTGGAAGATTACCAAATCCAATATTAAATCCAATTAAAGAAACCGTTTCAATTGAAAGTACCCAAGTAAATAATGCCAAAATGAAAAGAAATGTGAAATGAATTTTTATAGGAATACCTAAAACAGAACCAATTTTTATGCTTGTTTTCATCAAATTGAACAGCCTAAAATCACTATAAAATGATAACTTAAAAACAAGTTCATAATGAATTTATTATAACTTAAATAAACTTAATCCTATGAAGAGAAAAATACTTACATTGTTTTAAATTTCAATTGATTATGAAATGATAAATCAGTACGTTAGAGATCTTTTATTATTAGAAACTGTGGTAAAAAGAAGCTATAAAAGAGTCATCATGGCAATAATTTTTCAAGAGGGTGTGGAGTGGATGGGATGGGATGCTTAAAAAATTTAAAGAGATTGCCATGTGACCCTTCATAACTCACCATCAAATACATCTAGAATTAGTTTCTATATAAATAAATGACTTGAAAACGCTTTAATGATAAGTGATTCATACTTTAAAAAAAGGGTTAATAACGAATATTTATAAATTTGAATAATGAATCAAACAACAATACTTGATTAGAAATAAAATATCAACAGAGATTACTCATGTTTATTTAATTCCAGCCTATCTTATTTGATTAAAACTCATTTTAAGCTTATTTTAAAGTTATTACTAAATAAGTGAAATTCTTGTTTTTCAATGGTTTTACCATGGATGAAATATCAATAAAACTAAAAAAAGACATTGACATCTCAAACTCTCTAGTAATACTGGGTTTTCCAACTGCAGGTCTCATTGGTTCTATCGCTGGAAATTACATATCAAATTCATTAAATCTAGAACGAGTAGGCTCTATTAATTCTAAATATTTTATGCCATCTGTTCTCATTCGAGACTCTAAACCTATTCCTCCCGTTCAAATATATCATGCAAATAAAGATGTCTGCAAAAGCAATGATCTCTGTGATAATCTAGTTACCATCGTTTCAGAGTTTCCCATTCCACCACAAATAGTCAATCCTTTAATTGAAAAAATACTTAGCTGGACGGATAAAAATGATATTTCCATGTTTCTTGGTTTGGAAGGATTAAAATCAACAAAAAAAGAAGAGGATCAAGTAGATGTTTATGGAATCGGCAGTAATTCTTCAATGGTTGATGTTCTCAATAAGTACAATATAGAAAAAATTCGTGAAGGGATGATTGCTGGATTCACCGGTGCATTTCTTTCAGCTGAAACCGAAAGAAATAATGATATGATGTGTATGTTAACTGAAGCACATCTTGCCTATCCTGATTCTCGAGCGGCAGGGAGACTTTTAGAAAAAGTCAATGAAATGTTACCTGGAATTGACCTTGATTTAGAACCATTATATGAAAAAGCAGAAAAAATTGAAAGTAATATCAAAGAATACATGAAACAATCACAGCAGATGCCACGATCCAAAAAACCAACTGTTCCAAAAATGTATCATTAGAAAAAATGAGAAAATATAAGTAATCATTACAAAAATAGTAAAGTGGCCCTCATATCATGAGTCGGGTTGACCAAATCGAATCAAATACTCAAAAGAGGACAACAAGTATGTCTCCTAAAAGAGGTCATAGAGCAAGAATTACAAGTCCTAATGAATATTGAACACGTCCTAATTGTAGATGTACTGAATCTCATCAACGAGGTAAGCCGTGTAATACCAAAAAATGTCCAAAATGTAATACTTTCTTGATGAAAGGTACACTAGAATAAAATACAAGGAATCAAACGCTCAACAGAAATAAAGTATGTTGGATGGGACGAACTGTGGATCTAAAGGTAAAACAACAAATAAAATCAAAATTCACAGAAGAAAATAGGAAAAAATGGTTATTTATCCTTATTGCCATTAGCATATTCATTATATTTTCTCTAATTCCTAATCCTGAAGGATTATCAAGAACGGGACAACAGGCACTAGCTGTTTTTGCATTCACCATTACGCTTTGGATTACCCGACCAGTATCGTTTCCTATGATTTTCTTTTTTACTGCAGTGCTTCTTGTTGGATCTGGTGTTCTTACCCCTGAAAATGCGTTTCAGGGGGCCGGTTCCAGTACCATCTTTTTCTTAATAGGAGCAATTATCCTTGCGTTTTCACTAAGTAAATACGATTTAGATAAACGAATAGCATTAAAATTTCTCAAACGATTTGGCTCAAAACCATCAACATTCCTCTTCGGCACAGTTCTTATTAGTGCATTATTATCAATGATGATGCCTGCTCATGGGGTTGTTGCATTGTTGATTCCAATAATACTAAGCATCCTCCGAGCTGCCAAAACAGAAATGATCGGAACAAATTTTTCAAAAGCAATTCTTCTCTCACTTGCGTATGGCTCCTCAATTGGGAGCATGGGAACCTTACTTGGAGGCGCTCGAAATCCACTTGCTATTTCAATCTATTATCAAACAACTAATGAAATGGTTAGTTTCTTGGATTGGTTTATTGCAGCGATACCACTTGTTTTAGTGATGATAGGTTTTGTTTATTTAGTCTTACGATATTATTATCCCTTAGAACAAATTGATATGAACCATCTTCAAACCTATCTTCAAAAAGAAGTTAAAAAGATGGGTACTATGTCATTTGGAGAACTAAAAGTGGTCTTCTTCCTTATTCTTGCTTTTATCCTTTGGTCATTATTTGGAACCATCATTGGAATGGCAACCGTTGCTGTATTCATCGCAGGATTATTAGGAGTAACGAATACATTGAATTGGGAAGATGTTGAAAATAAACTTCCTTGGGGAATAATCTTTCTTTATGCTGGTGCTATCACCTTGTCCTTTGCGCTTAGTGAAACAGGAGCAAGTTCATTTATTGCTCAAAACTTAATCCAATTCGTTTCAGTTAATCCTTTCTTAGTCATTTTTGTAGTAGTGACACTTACCATTTTTTTATCAGAAGTGATGAGTAACAGTGCAGCAACTGGAACGATTCTACCTATCACGCTTACCATTTTTACTAGTCTTGGATTATCCGCAAAAACAGGGATGTATGTTGTAGCACTTCCCTCAGCATTTGCATTAATGTTTATCATTGGAACTCCAGGGTCAGCAATGGTCTATGACACTGGTTTTCTTAGAGTAAGAGATTTTATAAAACCAGGATTAACCTTAAATTTAATAGGCATCGCTATTTTTATGACACTTGGTCTTGGATGGTGGAAAGTAATAGGATTATGGTGAATAATATGGGAAAAAAGAATCAAAACGTAAACAAAATGATGATTGCGTTTTACCAAAGACCATATAGTTCAGATAGTATAGAAAAAATAAAACAATTACTTGATGAAAAAAAACCAGATGAACTGTTGTTACTTACGATTGCTGAACGAAAACAGTCAAGTGGAACCGTCGATAGTTACTTAGGAAGAAAAGACGTTGAACAATTAAGAGATCAATACGAAAAAGACCAAGAAATCCGGTCAACAAACTATGCTGATGAAATTTTTAAAATTAGTAAAAAGAAGAATATTACTACGAAAAAAATGGTGAAGAAAGGAACTATTTATGATGTGATAAAAAAAGAAATGGAGGAATATCATCCAGATATAATCGTGTTGAATCATACGGATAAATCAAGAGTTGACAAGTTCATCAGTGGCTGTATAGAAGATGAACTTCTTTCAACATATAACAATAATATCATTGTTGTCTAAATCCAATTTAAGAATATAACATTTTTCAACAATACTTATTTTGAATTATCAATTAAAGTTAAATCATTTTTAATCTTTTTTAGAATAATTGTTTTATGCAATACTTATATGATAACTTATGAGAATTAATATGGTAAAAGAAGGTAAAGAAATTTTGAAAAATGTTAAAAATGTAGTTCATGAAAAGACACAGGTTCACAAAACAAGTATTGATTTAACGGTCCATAAAGTCTATAAAATTAAAAATCGAGGAAGCTTGGATTTTGGAGGAAGTGAATTCAAAAAGTCAGTTTTAGAAGAAATACCTGCAGAAAAAAAATCTGATGATGATAAATATGGATGGTGGAAACTTGAACAGGGAATTTATATGGTCGAATTCAATGAGAAACTAATAGAAAATCATGCTATATTACAATCAATACCTCGATTAATACAAACTGGTAGTTACTTACCAATGCAGATTATTGAAGAAAATAACAAAATCCAAAGTATCTTAACTGTTGGACCTAAAGGAGTTAATATAAAAGAAAACGCTCGAATTGCAGCATTGTATCAATTAAAATAAAGAATTCAGAAGAATCTTTTGATTCATTTCAAATGTTTATTTTTTCTATGATTTAAGAGAAGACTTACAAGAACAACGATTGCTGCAATAAAAAAAATGATTGCAAGTCCAATGAACGGAACATCAAAGGTGTACTTATCCGCAAGATATCCAATCACTGAAGAAGAAGGACTGGCTAACAAGATAAGCATTGATCGATAGAATCCAAGTTTTCCAGCCCGGCCTTTATCTTCCCACTGATCCATTAAAAATGAAGAAATAACTGGAAAGATCGCAGTGGATAATGAAAGCGCTGGGCAAATTAGAAAAATAATGACGATAGAATTTGAAAAGACTAATGCTAGCGTTGCAAGACCCGTGGAAAGCGAAAGAACGAAAATAATAATTTTCTTATCAAATCGATCGGACAATGAACCAATAAATGGCTTGAAAATAAATCCACCAATTCCGAGGATGCCAAGTGCAATACCAGCTAATAATCCATTAAAACCTTGTTTTTCAACAATTAGATATGGTTGGAAAAAAGACATATAACTAATCCATGTGATGGCAATTAAAAGATTCACCACAAACATTAACTGGATTTGAGGCTTTTTGAAAATACGGACACCATCAACAACTCGTTCTCTAACAGAAACAGATTCAGGTAATTGTGTGGATTCCTGTGTCCCGCGGTAAAAAAGATAGATACTGATAAGACTGATACCACCCCAAATGAAAAAGAAACTTCTCCAATCATAGTAACTTGCGATAACTGCAGCTATCATTGGAACTGCGTAAGCAAGCGATCCAGCAGATGACCTGATGCCAAGAGCTTTTCCTCTTTTTTCCTTAAAAATATCAGTAATCATTGATATTCCAACAGAAGGATATCCACCGGTTCCAGCACCTAGAAGAATGAGGGCAAGGAAAAACATGAAGAAATGAATAGAAAATCCTACAAGAAAATAGGATATGGAAAACACGATCATAGCAAGAATGATACTGATTTTTCTCCCCTTTATATCTGAAAAGATACCTGATGGAAATTGAAGTAAAGCATAAAATAGCCACATCGAGGTCATGGCTATTCCAGCTTCGGTCCAGCTAAAATTAAGATCCTGAGTGATTTTTGGAAGAAGATTAGAAATACTGTATCTGCCAGAGAGAATCAGAAACCAGGCTAAAGAAATGCAGCAGAGGGCAATGTGTTCTTTTTTCATTTTTTTTATCATGATTGGAGTGAAGGGTGAAAACAGAAAGCTATTTATTTTTTTGGGTTGTTCAGTTTGAAAAATCTGATTTTTAACGTAAGAATCCTCTCTATGATTATTTTTTTAATTCTTAAAAAATCGAATTTTCTTTGAGATTATATTTTTCTAATATTTAAAATATAAATTTATTATATATTTAGAAAGATTAATAAATGATAAACCACTACAATATTTTAGTACAAAAATAAGATTCTTGAAGGAGGCAAGGTCTGGCGTAAAACAGGAAAAGAAGGCAATAAAAAAATGTTTTATTGAGGTAACGAGAGAAAAATGTCCCTCTCTTACTTCTCCAGACCCTTACAAGCAACATTCTATTAATAAGTATTTTAAATAATTTTCGTTTGAAATTCAAATAAAAATGAATATGGAACAAATTTTTACTCAATAATATCTAACAAAATAATTTTTAATCGAATGAAATTCAATAAATTTGAAAATTATTAAAATATAATTTGAGAGATAAATTAGTTAAATATTCTACAATTTTAATAAAATTATTAATCTAATACTTCCTGCTTTTTGCTTTGTAAGAATTAATCATTAAAACCTTTTAACATGTAAATAAATCAAGAAATAAAAACAAAAATTCAATAATGATTTGGTAATATCTAAAAGAATACAATCCTAATTACGAAAACGTGTTATATCATGAATACTAAGAAATATCCAATATATCATAGTACTGTTTTTCTAGTTACTAATATTGAAAAATCAAAGAAATTTTATATTGATGTTCTCGGTCAAAAAATTGAAAATGATTTTGGTCGATGTGTTGAATTCACTGATGGTTTTTCAATTTGGGATAGATCCTATGCACATAAAATAATGGGGATAAACGAAGTACATAGTTCAACAAACAGAAAAGATGCAGAACTTTATTTTGAAATCAACGATTTAGATTTATTCTTTGAAAAATTAAAAAGAAAAAAGATTGTATTTGTTCATCAAATTATTGAACAACCTTGGGGACAACGATGTTTAAGAATATATGATCCAGATAATCATATTATTGAACTTGCGGAACCAATGAACGTTGTTGTAGAACGACTATATGATCAAGGTTTAACCCATGATCAAATCATTAAAAAATCATTAATGCCAAAAGAATTTGTTTTAAACATAATTTCAGATATGAACACGTTAAAAAATGATAAATTTACTGAAGAGTTAATTGCACCTTGTGGAATGAATTGTCGGATTTGTATCGCGTATTTTGGGTATACGGTAAATGGAAATAAACGGAAAATGAAATGTATTGGATGCAAACCAAAAGATAAAAGCTGTGCGTTTCTAAAAAAATATTGCACAAAACTAAGGAAAAATGAAATAGACTATTGCTCTGAATGCAAGGATTTTCCTTGTTCATATTTAGAAAAAATTGATAGTTTATATCAAAAAAGATATGATATGAGTATGATAGAAAATCTTGAATACATCCGTGCTCACGGAATGAATGAATTTCTCAGACAACAACAAGAAAAATATCGCTGTCCCGAATGTGGTGGCGTCATCTGTGTTCATAATGGGATATGTTATTCGTGTGAACATGCTAAAGTAAATTAGAAATTATAAAAACAAACGAGTAGTTATGGTTAATCAAACATGGAAAAAGAAATAGAAGAATATATTGTCAAATAACCTCCACAAATTAAACAAATCATTTTCAAAGTTAGAGACATATTTTTCAAAACAATACCACAATGTTCTGAAAAAAAGAATTGGGGTGTTATCAGCCTTGGAAATGACAAATTTTACATTGCAGCAATAAACAATCGTGTTCACATTGGTTTTGCAATTACTGAGTTATCTAAAGAAGAAATTCAGTTGTTTGAGGGATCTGGAAAAACTATGAGACATCTCAAAATTTACTCACTAGAAGACATAGATGAAAAAAAGATTGTAAAATTAATAAAAATGGTAGAAAAGAGATCTATTTGTAAAAAATCCTAAAATAAATAAGTATGCAGGCGAAGGGATTTGTACCCATTTTCACCGGTGAATTTGTAATTTTTTAAGGAGAGATACAAAAATATAGATCGTGAGCAGTCTTTTCTATTTTTTTTCGGGATTGTATTATGTTTTAAATCAATCTTGAAAAATCATCATACACGTTTTTTCTGTGTCCAATGTATAATACATTGACCTGTTCTTTATTGAGGTCTAATTCATAAATAACGCGATATTCACCTATTCGTAATCGGTAAAAATCTGAATGTTTCAATTTTTTTCCTTTTTTAGGATTAGAACGTAATTCTTTTATTTTTTGTTTTAAACGATGTTGTAGATTTTTTTCAATGGTTTTTAAAAAATAATTTGCTTTTGGATGAAGGAGTATCGCATAACTCATTATGTTTTACTCCAATGGAATTAATTTTTCTGGATGTTCTTTTGCTTCTTTACTTCTTTTATG
>CAYPUK010000060.1:0-6291 GCA_964414035.1 uncultured Thermoplasmatales archaeon
CATATTCAAAACCGGTATAGATAGCGAGGATAGAGAAAAATCGATTTTGCTATATATGTGTTAAATCTAAAGAATTGAGTGATTATGGGCCTGCTGAGATTTGAACTCAAGTCTATAACTCCCGAAGCTACAAGGATACCAAGCTACCCCACAGGCCCAATTATTACAACTCTGAATCATATTCCTTGATATTAGATTTATTGTCGCAACACTATTCTATCCAATTGATCACATCTGCAGTTGGTTTACGAAGAGGTGCATGGGATGGTTTCTTTTTTGGATGACCAAAAACTAATGCAGAAGCAATATGGAAACCTTTTGGAACACCGATTTTTTTCATCCATTCTTTATTTAAGCCAAGAAAATGAGCAAAACCAATCCAACAACTGCCTAGATCAAGTGCGTCAGCAGCAAGCATCATATTTTGGGCACAACATGCACAGGATTCATCGTTAAACCGCCTTTTTTTAGTAACCACAAAAATAAGAACTGGCGCATCAAAGAATAACATATCCTCTTTAGACACAATCAAACCAGTTAAAAATTGGATTGTTTTTTCATTTTTTAACGATGGATAAAAAATTTTTAAAATGAACCGCTTTCTTAATATTTTATGGATCTCATCTTTAATCGCTTCTGAAATATCATCAATCATACGCTTATTTGTGATTACAATGAACCGCCATGGCTGTCTGTTCGTTGCAGACGGAGCATACCGTCCCGTTTGAATAATTTCATTAATTTTTTCTTTTGAAACTGGTTGATCAGTGTAACTTCGTATGCTTCTTCGCTCTTTGATTTGCTTGATAATATTATTGGACATAACGTGTTCACACAAAAGACGCAATGAAACATTCTATATATGAATCTATATCAAAAATCTTCTCTTCAATGATGTTTGATTTTTTATTTAAAGCATATAAATATCTAAAAAGTTTGAATTTTTTCTTGGTTGATTATGTATTAATTCATGCTATATTTAAAAAAGAAAATTATATTTTATTTATCTGTTTTTATTTTTATAAAAATGGAAAAATTCTTAAATTAACCATAACTATATTTCCATTGAAACTCCCGGTTTATCTAAAATTACAAGGGAGGTAGGCCTGGAAGGATAAAAATAAGAAGGAGGCAAAAAACTTCTTGTCAGAGAATATGGAGGTCATGTCCCTCTCTCTGTTCTCTCACCTCTCCAGACCATCAAAAAGTATATTTTGAGACCTTGTTTAAATAATCTTTGATTTTATTAGTTTTTCAGCGAAAAGAAAGATATACTGCCGGTTTGATTTATTAAATTTGGAATAATTAATGAAATTCAATTAATGATATTATTTATTTTGTACTCAACTCCTATAAAAGTCTTACACAGTTTGAATGAAAGAAAACGTATGTTCAGCTATATCTATCCAATCTTCAAAGATATAATGATTACCTGAGACTGCATCAAAATTTGAATGATATTTTTGTGCTATTCTTTTAACGATATCCGGTGGAATAGTTACATCTTCTTTTCTTCCGATGAAATAAAGCGGACATGAAATCTTTTTTTCATCCACCGAAATCTTTTGTTTCATAACTTCATAACTTACATGAGCTGATTGTTTTTGTAAACGACCATAGATCTTTTTCTGTTTTTCTTCATCCCATCCAGACAAGAAAACATCTTTTACTAATCCAAACGAAGGCTTGAATGGAATTCCAAAAAGCATAAATGGAAGATATCGAACTTGTCGCCACCAAGGAACGGTTTTCATCGGTATTCCATTAGGTGCAGCTGAACAAATACAAACACCCGCCTTTACTGTTGTTTCTTCAGCAACTTTTTGAACAATCAAACCGCCCATTGAATGGCCAATGAGAATATCCTCAGTAGATACAAGACCACTTACTTTTTCAACATAATCTTTAAAATGAACTTTTTTAAGATCCAATCCCTTTTTCAGATTAATTGCCTTACACTCAAATTCTCGTTCAGTAAAAAATTCTGTGAACACGTTCCATTCGCGTGGAGAACCATTCAGGCCATGAATAAAATATAGCATACAAACAAGAAAAAAGCATATCCTATAAAAAATGGGCACATAAAAAAATAATAAAAGATGAAAAACTACTTAGATATCATCGATTAACTCAGTGAAATCATGTAATTTCTCTTCAAAAATTTCAATGGATTTCATTAATGCCTTATCCGCAGTGTATGATCCATCCGTTTCAAAATGAAAACGAATATGTCTTTGATCTTTATCAACAGTTATATAGTCAATGTTTTCCAAGTCGATATACGATTCAAAAATTGGAAGTTTTGAAATATCCGTTAATTCAATGGAATCCTTAGTTATCGATTTCACTATACCTTCAGGTAATTCTTCAACAAAATCTTCAACATCCTTCTTTTTCTCAGGGTCAAATTGGATTGACGGATATAACCAGTATCCTGGAGCAGTGACCACTTGCCATTTCGCATGATCCTTTGCCTGACCAAGTACTGCTTCGACCTCTAAGATCAATCGTTGATCATTAAATAATTCAACAACGGGAATAAGATCCTCCTCAATTCGCCAACTTGCTTCCGAAGGCTGCAGATCACCAGAATATACCGTTCCTTCACCTTCCTTACTCAAAGTGTATCGAACAGTACAACTGGGACATCCTTTGCCACCACAGCTACATTCATCCCGGAAATTCAATAACTCAGGGTCTGTGGGAAGTGGAACAAGGCCTAATCGGTGAGAAATGATTTCATCAAATAATGTAGTGGTGTTATCATAAATAACAACATCTTCAATAGCAAGTTTTGGTAATTCAGAAAGCATGATTCGACGAATCGAATTTAAAAGATATAGATCAATATCCTCAATAGATAATACTGCTTTTTTCTTCTTTAATTCATCTAATGAAACCTTCATGATGTCACCTATACTCTTTTACCGCGGCGACCACCCTTCTTTCGACAGCCATCATGTGGAATGGGTGTGACATCTTCAATTTTTCCAATTTTCATTCCAGCACGAACTAAAGCTCGAATTGCAGCTTGTGCACCTCGACCAGGTGTACCAGATTTGTTACCTCCCTGACCACGGATTTTAACATTTACTTTGTTGATCCCTTTTTCTTTTGCGTTTTCAGCAACAATCTGAGCTACTTTCATTGCGGTGTATGGAGATCCTTCATCCTTTGCGGATCGGGATACCATGCCGCCAGAACAACGAGTGATGGTTTCAGCACCCGTTAGATCCGTAACGGTAATGATAATATTGTTAAATGATGCAAAAATATGAGCTACTCCTTCACGAGCCATCTTTAATTACTCCTCTTTTTGTCTTCCTTTGGTTTTTCAGCCGGTTTCATTTGTTCATCGGATGATTTTTTTTCTTTTTTTCGCTCTTCATCCTTTTTGGTATCTTCTTTTGGTTTTTCATCTGATTTTTTCTTTTCAGATGCCGGTTCTACTTTCTTTTTTTCTACCGGTTTTTCGGCTTGTTTCTCCTTTTTCTCAGTTTTTTGCTCTTTCTTTTTAGGAGGTTTCGATTCTTTTGGTTTTTTCGCCTCTTGATGTTTTGATTCATCGCCAAGCATCTTTTTTGATAACTTGGATTTAAAATCAGTACTAGGCCGAGCTGGATGAGAGACATCATTTAACGGAGAATCCAAGGCATATCCAATGTCGTTTTCTTCTTTTTTTGAGATCTTATAACTTGGAATGGTGATTCGTTTGTCTCCAATGGAGATATGTCCTTGAACGATTAATTGCCGAGCTTGTTTTGGAGTGTTTGCAAGTCCTTTTAGATACGTAAGTGTTTGTAATCTTCTTGCAAGAATCGCTTCGGTTTCCAATGCGAGAACGTCATCTAACGTTGAATTTAATGGAAGGACATTATACCTGGTAAGATGAGATAATAGCTGATTGATTTCCTTTTTTTCCTGCGAATCATCACTGCCCACTTTTGCAAGCAGTTCTCGAGCTTGTCCTCGATATTTCCTCAATGCAGTTTCAGCTTTCCAGATTTCCTTTTTGTTTTTCAAGCCATATTTTCTGACTAGCTCGTTCTCTGAATGAATTCGTTGTTCTTGCCATGGATGGCTTGGCGTATCGTATTTTTTCCGAGAAAACTTTGGTTTCCCCATAATAATCACTATTTATCCTTTATCATTACTGCCGTACACGTGATTTTGAAACACCGAGTGTTAATCCTTTTCTACTATTTGCTCGTGTTCTTTGACCACGAACGGTTAACCCACGTTCATGTCGAATTCCTTTGTAACTTCTGATCTTTTTCATAATGTTGATTTCATCACGGAGATGCAGATCGATTTGCGGTCCGATGATATGAACGTTTTTGCCAGTTTCATATTCTTTCCTATGGTTCAACATCCAATCTGGGGCTTCTTCTTGGATGCTTTCAATGGCTTTACTGATCTTTTCGATTTGTTTTTCTGATAGATAACCCATTTTTTGATTAACATCCAATTTTGTTTTCTTGATGATGAAGGTACTCAAATGTCTGCCGATTCCTTTTATGCTGGATAAGCCGTGAATGAGCTTTTTACCTCCATCGATATCAGTATTGGCGATTCGGACTATGTATTGAAAGTCATCGTCCTCTTGTTGATCAGAATCTTTTTTCTTATCTTGTTTTTCATTGCCTTTTTTGGCCATGGGTCATACCTCTAAACGTTATCTTTATAAATTTCCATATAGCACGCTATACGATTGCATGAATATTTATATGAAAGTGAAGTAGGCTGATAATACGGCATCCTATATTAATATCTTACCCTCTTGATTGGTGTTATTTTATGTGGCGGTGGGGTAATTTTCCTTTATTTTCCCTTTTTTCCATGGTCTTTTTCACAGGTACTTTCGTTATCTGTTCCTTACTTATTACAACGTTTATTCCATTATATGTTCCTTGTACGAATAACAATTTTTAATTACTAGAGCGGTATTTTCCTCTGATTAATAAATGCCATTGGATACTCGTTTATTGACGATAAATTTAACGACATATATAAATATATTGTTTGAATATTATGAAAAATCCTAGGAGAACTAACTCATGAGCGACCTTAAAAAGTATATATCAAATCTAGACAAGGCAATTAAAGAATATATTCCACCAAAAAACACACCGCTCTATGAATCTGTGTATGAACCTAAAGATCTTTTCCGAATTCCCCTCGAAGATGCAGAAAAAATGCAATTAAAAACTATTAAACACGCATTTACTCATCACTATAATAATAACCAATTTTATCATAATTTTTGTAAAGAACATTCGTTTACTCCCGATGATATCAAGACCAATGAAGACCTAAATAAAATTCCATTGATTCCAGATAAATTCTTCAAAGATTATCCAGATGGAAAAGAATTTGCCACCTGGCTAGCAAACATTTACACCGGAGAGCTTCCAAAAATAGTTATAAAACAAAAAAAACCAACATATGATGATGTAATCGATGCGTTCTACAAAGCAGGCATTATCGTCACATACAGCAGTGGAACCGGTGGAAGACACACGTTTGTTCCTCGAGATCGACGAACATTCCTAAATTCAGAATACATTCTAGCAAAATCACTAGTTACGATGCTCTATCCTTTTTGGCAATATGATTCATATGGTTACTTACTCATGCCGAATCCAAGGAAAAACTTCATCTACGCAGGAAAAGCAGTTGAAATCTATTTCGATGCAGTCAAAGATGTCAATGTCGCAATTGACCGAAGAGTAACCACCGAACTTATCTCCATGACCATGGGCGGAGCTGGAGGATTAAAAAGTAAATTCGTCCGATATTTTGCCTATAAACAATCCAAAAAAATGATTGATGATATCATAGCATGGTTAGAAAAACATGAAAATACCGATCACAAAATAACTTTTGTTGGCGCACCATATATTCTATATGCAGTAATGGAAAAACTCAAAAAACAAGGAAGAAAATTCAACTTCGGAGAACGAGGTGGAGTTGGAACAGGTGGTGGCTGGAAGATTCATGAACATAAACGAATGCCAGTATCTGAATTCCGAAAAGAAGTACAAAACGTATTAGGATTCAAGGATGAAAATATCCTGGACATTTATGGGATGGTAGAAGGAAACGGTTGGATGGTCCATTGTCCAGAAGGTCATTACCTACATGTTCCCTACTCATTTTATAAACCATTAGTATTGGATGATGAATTTAAACCTGCAGATTACGGAGAATGGGGTCGATTCGCATTTCTTGATGGTGCAGCTCAAAGCTATCCGGGATTCATAGTTACTGGTGACCGCGTGCGATTATTAA
>CAYPUK010000061.1:0-3037 GCA_964414035.1 uncultured Thermoplasmatales archaeon
TCTTTGAATTCTCTGATGAAACTTCGTAACCGTCCACACCGTGGCATATCTGCAGAGTATAAATATCCGTCCTATAACCATTATGGTTAAATTTTGAAAAGAATTTAAAGAAGAGTGAATTATTTCTTTTCTTTTTTAGATTTCTTAGATGGGGAAAGTATATTTCCTATTGCTTTACTGCCCTGTAACCAAGCTTCTGCAATGTAGTTTTTTTCACGCATTAAAGAATGTTTTTTCTTTTTTTCCTTTTCAATTCCACGGACCATACTATTTTCCAAAAAGAAAGAGTGCTAAACGTATAAATATTTTACTTTTATCAACTTTTAACCTAAAGACTGTAATAATATTCCCCATCTTTACGTTGATTTCTATCCATATATGAATCTGGCTTGTTCACTCTGGGCCGGTGTGTTTCTTCATCTCTTCTGAAGGTAATATCCACGTTTTTCAAAAATCGATTCATCCCTTCATGAAGACTGTACGGTCCCTGTGCCTTACCCTTTTTTCCCGGTGTTCCATCAAACACTACTAATGCATCACTGATCATATCTATAAAATACACATCATGATCGACAATCATTGCAGACTTACCTGTTTTTTCAACGATGCGACGAATTGCTCTTGAAGTAATCATCCGCTGTTCACTATCTAAATACGCCGATGGTTCATCAACAAGATACATATCCACATCTTGAACAAGAGAATTAGCTATGGAAACCCGTTGTAATTCTCCTCCTGAAAGCGTATTAATTTGTTTGTCAAGCAAATATTTTAACCGGAATGGTTCAAATAATTCTGCTTGGTAAAATGGAGATGCAAATAAGAGCTGAGCGTTACGTTCAAAAAAGTCTTGAACCGTTCCTTCGAAATCCGGAGAGATATATTGCGGTTTGTAACTTACTTTTAGATTTGATTCGATTTCACCTTTGGTTGGTTTACTTACTCCAGCAAGCATTTTAACAAATGTCGTTTTTCCTATAGCATTTGGTCCAACTATCCCAATGATCTCTCCCTTTCTGATATTGCCACTACCAACAGTTAAAGAAAAGGTATCAAACTGTTTTTCAAGACCACCATAGGAGATAAGAATTGATAGTTCCTGTCGTTTTTTTGGAGGATGATTAAAAAACTCGATTTTTTCTCCAAATCGAATGTTTTCTTCACTAAGGTATCCTGATAGATAGGTGTTGATTGCGTGACGTACCCCTCTAGGATGAGTAACAACTCCATATCCTCCTTCAGTGCCATACATCAAATGAACGGAATCAGCAAGAAAATCAAGGATAGCTAAATCATGTTCGATGACCATCACTTTTTTTGTTTCAGAAAGCTTTTTGATGATTCGTGCCACTTTCAATCGTTGATGAATATCAAGATACGAGGATGGTTCATCGAAAAAATAAAGATCAACATCTTTGAGTAATGCAGCAGCAATAGACATCAACTGTAATTCTCCACCAGATATGGTTCCATCACTGATTTCTTTGTTTAAAATGCCTTCTATTCCAAGTTGATCGACGATTTCATCAAATCGGTTAGAGGTATCTGACTGTTTTAACAACTCTTCAATTTTTCCAGACATCACCCGGGGTAATTTGTCGACATATTGAGGTTTGACAACAGATGAAAGTTTCCCGTTTTGAATTTGTTTAAAATGGTCTTGTAATTCTGTTGAGGCATAATGGTCAACGATAGCATCCCATGATGGTTCTTTATCTATCTCTCCTAAATTTGGAATAAGTTGTCCGGATAAGATTTTGATAGCTGTTGTTTTTCCGATCCCATTTGGCCCAAGGATACCCACGCATTTACCCTTTTTTGGAATGGGTAAACGAAAGATTCTGAATCCATTTTTTCCAAATTGATGAATGAGATCGGTATCTAATTCTTCTGCTAATCCAATGATTTTAATGGCATCGAAAGGACATTTATGAACGCAGATTCCACAGCCAACGCAGAGCTCTTCTGAGATAATGGGTTTTCCATCGTCTCCTTTGATGATGGTTTCATCACCGGCTCGTACTCTTGGACAGTATTTAATGCATTCATATGCACAATTTTTTGGTTTACATCGATCTCGGAGTAAGACTGCTATACGCATAGTTTCAACAACTGGACAATGGACATTATATTAAAAGATTTTAGTCTATTTTTGCCATCGGAGGAATTTTTTTTACCGATAAATCCTTTAACCCATACCTCCTTTTGTTTTTTTGAATTTCATTATTATGAGAACGATGAGGGAATATGTATGGTGAAAATTACCTTAGATGAACAAAGTATTGATGCGTTAGTGAGTTATGCGAAAAAACATCCTGATGATATTCGGGACCTTATTAAAATCGTTGGTGAGGAAATGCTTTCGGTACTTATGGAACGAGATATGCTTGATAAAGGTGCAAATTTGTATCGAGAGATACAGCAAGCTATAAATTACACGTACAAAGAATGATTAACAGGTAAACTTTTCATTTATTCCTATTATTTTATGGTTATTTTTTCCCATTCTGATATTTGCCTATTAAAAGCAACGTCTTTGGCAATTATTCTGAATCGAATTGTCTGATCTGAAGAGAATCTACCAAGTTCGCAACCATAACAAGGTTGATTTGATTCGTTCTTTTTTGGGTCTTCACTATGTCTTGTTTGTATTGGGTGTTGGGCATATTCAAATAATGGTTTTACGAATCTGTTCTGATCGATCTGATATTCTATAGTTGCTTTTTTAATTGGAAATGAAGGATTTGTAGTGATATTTGTATATATCGTGATGGTACTTTCATTCGTAGGATTTACTGGTGAGTAGGAAATTGAGTTTATAATAGGATGAAATTCTGATTCAGTATTGTTAATGATGAAAGATTGTTGTATGATCTGTTGATTATCTGATTTATCGACCGTTTTAATGAATATGTGATGAATTCCAAATGCTAATTGAGTGATATCTATTGTTTTCATCCATTCTGTTGTTCCTTGGCAGTGTATCCATTCTTGGTCATCAATGGATAATTCAATTGTTTTGATTGCATGATTATCC
>CAYPUK010000062.1:0-18342 GCA_964414035.1 uncultured Thermoplasmatales archaeon
CACCGAGAAAATGTATGCATTTTCTCCTGTTAAACCTACCGGTTTTCTCCGAGTAATTACACTAAATTTTTGGAATTAATTCTCGGACAGGCTCATCTAGTAAAAATATTTATAAATGCTAGCGTTATTGTTTAAGTATAAGTGATATTGGGGGTTATAACATGAAAAAAATAATAGTTATGATTTTAGTTACCGCTCTCTTTTTGAGTAGTCTTATATCTGTTTCCTTAGGAAAACAATGTTCAACACTTGCAAATGATACCGGTTGTTTATCTGGATATATAACTGATGAAAACTTGAATCCCTTATCTAACGTAGAAGTCACAATATCCTGTGGCGATAATACCTTTGCTTGTTATAGTAATGAAAGTGGGCATTATGAAAGAGATGATCTTCCAATCGTGTTTTGTATGTGGAATATTTCTGCATCTAAACAAGGTTATGAAACTTCATATCATGAAATGCCTATTGGTGAGGACTCAACACATAATTTTACATTGAATTCAATTCCATATTACGCACTTGATGTCAGTATAATTCCTGGAGCCTCTTTTCCATCACCGCTTATTCGGATAAAGAACACCGGAAACAGAGATCTTCACAATGTCTGGATAACAAATACTTCAATATCCGGAAATGTGTTGTATAATAATCGAAATGTGCTTATCACAAATATCTTAGACCCAGAGGACAGTACCATTAACCAACTCAACACCTGGATGATCGGACTTGGAACCTTTACCATTCAAATCACTGTTACTTGCGATGAAGGGACCTTTGAATCTGATCCTACAAACGGGCTTATTATTGGACCCATTGTTTTTATTCCCTAAATAAATCCAATTCATTTAATAGCATAACTGCTTTAATCTCATTGGTTTTCTATGAATAGTGATTTAAAAAAAGTTATCAAATCATTATCTAAAAGGTATGATGAAGAAAGCAAAGATACGTTTGTTTCTGTTTATCTAAATAGACGTGATGATTCAAATTTTTTGAAACGAAGGATACATGTGTGTGAATCATTATTGGATAAAGATGAACAAAAGAATTTTCAATCTACTATTGAAAAGATAACATCATTTTTAGATAAAAATCAGGAAAATGATATTTCCCTTTTCGCATCAGATAAACATGACTTTTTCACTTGGACTTCATTACCGACAACAATTAATAATGCATTAATCGTTGATTCTTCACCTTATATTAGACCATTAGTTCGAATTGTTGATGAATGGGAATCATTTACCTTAGTTCTTTTAAATTCTCATCAAGCAAAAATCTTTTCAGTTAATCTTGGAAAAGCCGAACAAGAGAAACGTCTTTCCTCAGATATTATGAACAAACATAAAAAAGGCGGATGGTCTCAAGCACGATTTCAACGAATACGGAAAGGAGCAATCCATGATTTTTTTCAGAGGTTAGTGAATATTTAATGAATCATGTTACTGATCAAATCATTGTAGCAGGACCGGGGACAACAAAAACACAGTTCAAAGATTTATTACCACAGCAGCTTGCTGAAAAAGTAGTTGATGTAATCAATGTAGATATTGATGATGAACAGCAATCTATCAAGCAATCTCTAAGTATCATCTCTGAAAAAGAAGAAGTAAAAAGTGAAGATGCCGTTACTCAATTAAAACAAGAAATCCTAAAAGATGGATTAGCAGTTTATGGATATGATGAAACCTTAAAAGCTGCACAAAATGGACAAATTGATGTGCTCATCGTGCAGAAAGATTATCAATTAAAGGGCTGTCTTTGTGAACACTGTCAAATTCTAAAAGCAGGACCCGTGAAAGAATGCCCCGTGTGTGGTGGTCCCACCACTGAAGCGGATATGATTGAAGAAATCATTGAATTTGCACAACGAACAGATGCAACCATTGAATTCACTGATGATGAAGAAATTAGTCATCTTGGTCATATCGGTGGACTTCTCAGATACAAAGTATCTTCATAACTCTTTTTTTCTTGCAAACATACAATATTATGTAGGATAACTTTATACCTATTTTTGATGTCAGCTGAATCTTCTGAAGATTTCACTCTTGTCCGTGGCTTTGATCTATCATATGCTCCAAATAAAGTTCTTTTTGCCGTGTTACTTTTAGTTATCCCTATTACGCTTAGTTGGCAAATGTTTACTGGTGAAACCATCGTTCAAAGCTTAATGCAAACTATGCTTCAAGTCATCCTTGTTTTTTTATGCTGGTCTATTGGTCGAGAACTTGATCCAGATCATGATTATGCAGCATTTTTTGGTATAGTCCTTTTATTTCTTCCATTTACGATAACGCAAGGAAATATTTTCGTATTGCTTTGGTTTTTACTTGGATTACGATTACTCACTTGTACCACAGGACGATTAGTATCAAGTACTGATGTCCTTGTCTATGTGTTCCTTAGTTTTTTAGCTGCATTAGCTACTTCAGCGATTCTAGTTGTTCCATTAGCTATCATTGTTATTTTTCTTTCAGCAGTTTTACCTAAAAAACAACCAGGATTAGGATTACTTAGCATTCCATTATTTCCTGGTTTTATCTTATTAACGCTTATCACCCCAGGTGCATGGTGCCTATTGAATGTATCACCATTAGTTCTTATTTATATCGCAGTTTCAAGTGCACTGCTCTTCTTAGTAACCACTACCACAGACTCGATTAACTGTACGGGAGATCATTCGATGAAACACTTATCTGTAAAACGAGTGCAAACAGCTCAATTAATCAGTGTGCTATCAGTTCTCATTTTAAGCACCTTTCATGGGAACATCTTGTTTGTTTTTCCTCTGTGGGCAGCAATAACTGGCGTTGGCATGTATCGATTAATCCATCTTTTCATTAAATAATCATATGAGAAAACGAGCTGAATTTAAAATTAAGACTTCTTATCAAAAAAAGGATAAACGCTTAAATATCATCCAATTATTTCAATCGAGGAAGGGATAGATGCAGTTTGCAACACATTCATAAGTTCAACCAACTCTCTAAACAAGAAAGATGTGAATTATCTAGTCTTCTTTTCGATGTCATTAGAGATGCTCTGCTCATTTTCAATCATGATGGAATTATCATTGAAGCGAATCAAGCAGCTTGTGAATTGTATGAATATACATACGATCAATTAATTGGTCTTCATGGATACCATCTTGTATCTAAAGAAAATCATCCGCTATTTGATGAATTTATCCATACCGTTACTAACGAAGAACCATTTGCCGCTCAGTCTTACGATCTAAAAAAAGATGGTGAATTATTCATCACTGAGATAAAAGGCATGCCATTTTCATTTCATGGAACTCAATTATTACTTGCCATCGTTCGAGATGAAACTGAAAAAGAAAAAGTATCTCAGAAAAGCAAAAAGAATCTTGAAAAATATAAACGGTTACTTCAAAATATTCCTGATGTGGTCTGGTCAACTGATCAAGATGGTAACACGTTGTTTGTATCTGAAAATGTGGAAAAAGTGTTTGGATACTCAAGTGAAGAACTCTATAAGAAAAGTTCACGATGGTTTGACCGCGTTCACCCCGAAGACTTAAAGACCGTAAAAGAAGCATTCAACAGGTTATTTACTCATAATACTCCTTTTGATGTTGAGTACCGTTTACAAACAAAATCTGGTGAATGGGTTTGGGTAAGTGATCGGTCAACAAAGGTATATCACCAAAATGGTCGGCTTGTAGCTGATGGAGTTCTTTCTGACATCTGTGAAAAAAAGCGGATTGAAAATAGTTTAATACAATCTGAGAAACGATTCAAAACGTTATTTGAATATGCTCCTGATGCTTATTACCTAAATGATTTTCATGGTCATTTTCTTGATGGAAATAAAGTTGCTGAAAAACTCTTAGGATACAAAAAGGAAGAATTGATTGGTAAAAAATTCACAGATTTATCCATTCTTCCAAAAAAATATCTTCCAAAGGCACTAAAAAACGTGATTGATGCAAAAAAAGGGAAACCCACAGGCCCCGATGAATTTGTTCTTCACCAGAAAGATGGATCAAAGGTAATTGCTGAGATAAACACGATACCTGTAAATCTTAATGGAAAACAGGTTGTTCTTGGTATTGCTCATGATGTTACTCTTTGGAAACAAGCGGAAATGGAGTTACGAGAAGCAAAGGAATCCTTTGAGACCATTTTCAATACCATGGCTGATCCTGTGATGATCCTTGATAAAAAAGGAAAATTTTTAGAATTAACAGATAAAGTAAAGGATTACACAGGTTATGAAAAAAATGAGATTCTGGGTAAGAATTTTTTGAATACAAAATTATTAACCCCAAAAAGTAAGGCAAATTGTATTAAGAATCTGCTTAAACGAATGGCTGGAGCTGACGTAAAACCGTATGAGGTCGAGGCATTAACCAAAGATGGAAAACGTATTCCTTTTGAAGTCAATGCTGAACGAATCACTTACAAGGGAAAGCCTGCTGATTTAGTGGTTTTTAGGGATATTTCTAGTAGAGTTTTAGCTGAAAAGAAACTTAGACGAAGTGAGGAAACCTATCGGAACTTGTTTCAAAATGCACAAGTTGGATTATTTCGAACTCAGGTGGATAACGGAAAGATTCTTGAATGTAATAATCAGCTTGCACAAATGTTTGGGTTTGATTCTCGGAAGAATTTCATTAAAAAATATCGATTAGAACAATTTTATATGCATCCTTCAGATAGGGAACGACTCATTGGGTTACTTAAGGAGAAAGGAGTTGTTACTCATTTTGAAGCTGCTTTTTATCGCAAGGATAAATCTGTTTTTTGGGCTCGATATTCAGCAAAGATAGATGAAGATCATAACTGGATCGAAGGTGTTTTTGAAGATATCACTGAATTAAAAAAAGCGGAAAGTAGATTAAAAAAGAAACATGATCAATTAAAATCTGAACGGAAACAATTAATTTCTATTTTTGATAGTATCAATCATGCTATTTATGTTGCTGATCCAGATACTTATGAAATCTTATTTACAAATTCCAAACTAAGAAAATCATTAAAAAAAGATGTGACTGGAAAAAAATGTTATGAAGCATTGCAAAATAAGGATCATCCTTGTGAATTTTGTACGAATGATATTATTTTAGAACGTAAAGGTAAACCATACAAATGGGAATATCACAATCCTTATACGCATCGGGATTATGAATTAACTGACAAAATTATTACTTGGCCTGATGGTAGAAACGTTCGGTTTGAACTTGCTGTTGATATTACTGAGCGGAAAAAGGCATTAGAAGAAATTAAGAAATCTCATGAGACCATTTCTAAGTTTAACAAAGAATTAGAACAAAAAGTATCAGAGAAAACAGCTCGAATAGAAAAACTGTTGAAACAAAAAGATGAGTTCATCAATCAACTCGGTCATGATCTAAAAAATCCACTCGGTCCTTTAGTTAATCTTCTACCCATAGTAGAAAAGCATACTGAGCAAGAGAAAGATAAAAAGATGCTGCAGGTAGCACAAAGAAATGTGAATTATATGAAAAATCTGGTACAGAAAACATTGGAATTAGCCAGATTAAATTCATCAAATACAACACTTTCAAAAAAAGATGTTAATCTTAAAAAACAAATTGAAGAAAACATTGAACAGAACAGGTATTTGTTCAATGAAAAGAGAATAGAAATCACTGCTCATATTCCAGAGTACCTCATAGTTAAAGCTGATAAGCTTCGATTGGAGGAACTGTTCAATAATCTGATAAATAACGCTGTTAAATACAATAAGGAATATGGTCATATTCATATTCGTGCGTTTGAAAAAGACGATATGGTTACCATCTCAATAGAAGATGATGGGATTGGTTTGACTCCCGATCAACTCGACCATATCTTTGATGAGTTCTATAAAGCTGATGAAAGCAGGCATGATTTTGAAAGTAGTGGACTTGGTATGGCAATTTGCAAACAAATCGTTGATAAACATAATGGAAAAATCTGGGCAGAAAGCGATGGGTTGGGAAAAGGATCAACATTTTATGTGATGCTGCCCAATCAATCTAAAAACAAAATTGAAACCGATAGTAAAATCGACAAAAATCAATCAGATTACAAAAATATAACTCAAGAAGTAGATAATCTCATTAACCAAAGGCTTTAGATTACTTTTCTTGATTTTAATTCTAAATTAATCATTAATATTAATTTATCAATCTATTTTTTGAAACAAAGTTTAAAATTCAATATTCTTATCCAATTAATTGAAATGATTATATCAAATAAATAATAACCGTTATAAAGAGTGGTAAGATGTTATACTTGGACTAATGGGATAGCAACATATCAACTTGTGAGGACGATGGGATTGGAACCAGAGGTTGTAAAAGAACTCCGGAAAATGGAGAAGAAAGGAATTCTTCATCATCACAATCAGGATGAAAATAATGATTCTTATCAATCTTCGATTCAAGATCATTCAACAGAAAGAATAGAAAAACCAAGTGATAATTCCAAACGTTTTTCATATGATGATCTTACATTTCATCCAGCATGGCAAATCGAAAAACCATCTTCAGATTTTTTTTACAAGACAGGAATTATACCTGGAGAAATATTTTTTTCTGAACTTAGCGGTAATATCACCGTTCAAGAAGTTGAGACATCATTAGATCATATAAAAAAAGCATTTGACGATGGTAAATTTGCAAATACCTCATATATTCGAATTGTGGATTATTCAAAGGTTAAAAACGCTTCAATTCAAGCAAGAAGAATCTATGGGAAATTTATTACACACTTGAATGAAACATACAATGCACATCCTAAAATCAGCTTTATTTGTGGAGCATCACCGTTTTTAAAAATGGCATTAAATCTTTTTGCCAATCATGTCAATCAACATTTTGTTTTTGTTGAATCAGTCGAAGAAGCATTTAATCAACTCAATCAGCAGCAGGAACATGAAAAAAGATCACCAACTGAAGAAAAACTGGTTTCCCAAAAAGAAATAGAGAGTCTCATTGACAAATGTGGTGATATTCTTTGGGATGAACAAGAAGCATCTAACAAAAAGGGAACGGATATTCTTTCACATGATTCTCCATTGTATCCTATTGCTGAAGCATTAAGTATTCTTAATCAAGATCTAAAAGAACTACAAGAGAAAGATCGTGAAAAAACAAATCAATTGATTGATAGTGAACAACGATTACGTGGATTCTTTGATCAATCATATGATGGAATGCGACTAGTAAATGAAAATGGCATCATTGTAGATGTAAGTAACAGTATGCAACGAATCACGGGTTTAAAACGAGAAGAAGTGATTGGTTCATATATTTGGGATGTCATCTATAACTATGCTTCAACCGAACAAAAAACTCCTGAATTTTATAAACAAATCAAAGAGAAATCCCTCAGATTGTTACAGACAAAGGACACATCAATTATCCAAGGTCATGAACATAGTCTAATTAGACCGGACGGGAAAAAACGAATCGTGCAATCCACATCGTTTCCAATTAAGATTGGTGAAAAATACCTATTTGGTTCAATTATTAAAGATGTGACCGATCAAAAAGAAGCTGAACGTAAAATTCGGGAAAGCGAAAAGCGGTATAAAACACTTGCAGAAAACTTCCCAGATGGTGCATTATTCTTATTCGATAAAGATTTACGATTCATTTTTTGTGATGGGAAAGGATTGAAAAAAGCTGGTCTTACCAAAGAAGGTATCATCGGAAAAACGGTAAAAGAAGTTTTTACTACTGAGCAAACACGTATCATTGAACGTCATTGCTATCCTGTTTTTCAAGGTAAAACGAGCCAATATGAACTCACATACAATGGTAAACAGTATACAAATCAAACAGTCCCTGTGTATAATGATGAAGGTAGGATTACCGAAGGCATTGTAATCACTCAAGAAATTACAAAACAAAAAAGAAATGAGCGAAAACTAAAGGAACAACGGAAGAAACTTGCTGATTCAAATCGACAGCTAGTACGAATGAACGAAGAACTACAGGATGCTCAAGAAGCTTTACAATCTGTAAATGCTCAATTACAAAGAAAAGTGGAAGAAAAAACAGCAAATATTCAAAAACTTGTAGAGCAAAAAGATGATTTTATTCATATGCTCAGCCATGACCTGAAAAATCCATTAACCCCAATTTTGACATTACTTCCCTTATTAAAACAAAAAAGTGAGAATCCAAAAGTCAAAGAGATGATCGATAAGATTATTTTGAATACTCAACGAATGAAAACCATCATTCAGGAAACATTGACATTAGCAAAACTTAGTGAACAAGGTACTAAGACTCATCTTTCTAAATTCAACCTAACAGAAGAAATTGAACGTGTTCTACATGACAATAAACCCTTTTTGGATCAATACCAGGTTACCATTCATAATCACGTTCAAGATGATCAATATGTGTTTTTTGATAAAAGTCAGTTTCATCATGTTTTGAATAATTTGATTAGTAATGCGGTGAAATATACTCCTGAAGATACGGATTGTCATCTGGAAATTTTCTCTGTTTCTAAGGAAAAATCTATCAATTTATCTGTGAAGGATAATGGAATTGGACTTTCAACATCACAACAAAAGCAAGTTTTTGAAAAATTCTTTAAAGATGCAATACCTCGAGATGGCATGGAAAGTACTGGTTTAGGTTTATCGATTTGCAAACGAATCATCGATAATCATGGTGGAAAGATCTGGGTGGAAAGTCCTGGTGCTGGGAAAGGTAGTACATTTTCTTTTACGCTACCCACCAATTCCGACCAATAAAAACAACTGAAAAAGTAGTTGGAAAATGTTTTAGAAGACCAAACCTTTCATACTATTTGATGGATGAGATCACACAGTTTACCATCGTGTTTTTAGGTGGTGTAATCTTAGGTGGAATATGCATTTATTTGGTTTTACGATTAGTAAACAAAGCAAAACTAATGATGTGGAAACAGCAGGAAGAAAAACGAATTAGAAAAGAAACAGCAAAAGCGATGAGAGGAACCATTAAAGGAAAGATCAGTGAACAGGTTGCTCCCATTTTAAAAAAATTTCCCGGATCCATTGCTGATGCTAGATTTATTGGATCACCTATTGATTTTTTAGTGTTTAACGGATATGCTAAAGATAAGATTGATAGTATTGTGTTTGTAGAAGTAAAAACGGGTGAAAAAGCAAAATTAAATTCAATTGAACGGCAAGTTCGAGATTGTATTAAACAAAAAAAAGTTACGTGGCAAGAATTCCGAATCTAGATTTAGGAGATTAAAGAAGTAGGATTATATTTTTATAAACAGCAGTGTTTACTATTTGGTAAATGGTTCTGGGGGAAGAAAATCCTGAAATTCCTGCATTTCTCTGATGTTCATCTTGGTCATCGGCAATACAATATGTCACTCCGACGAAATGATATGTATTATTCCTTTCTTTCCACAATCAAAACAGGTATTGAGGAAGAAGTCGATTTTGTTTTACTTTGTGGTGATTTGTTTCATCATAAGAATGTGACTGCTCAAACCTTAAGTAATGCAGAACAAGGATTGCAACAGTTTACAAATCATCATATTCCTATTGTTTTCAATCAGGGCAATCATGATGCGAAATTATACCGGCAGGATATGACCTGGCTTGAATACCTGCATCGGAAAAAAATTGGAGTATTGTTACAAGCCGATATTTCAGATTCAAATCTTATTTTTAAACCATATGATGAAGGTCATCCTTCATCTCATGCAGGATTCATTGACATAAAAGATACTCGAATTTTTGGACTTCAATACTCTGGGCAGCAAACTAGTGAGCGATTACAGCAAATCCCTGAAGAGATACAACAGGTTAACAATGAATTTGGTCAAGCAGATTTTACAATTCTTATGGGGCATTTCGGTGTTGAAGGTCACATCCCAGGAATCACCGGTGGTGTTTCTGAAGAGACTCTTGCACCATTACAAGAGGTTGTTGATTATCTAGCCCTTGGTCATTTGCATAAACAATATAGTGAAAATAATTGGATCTTTAATCCCGGTTCATTAGAAGCCCATGATACAAGAGAAGCGACGTGGGATTTAGGATATTATCTTACCACATTAACTAAAGATAATGGAGTGCAGGCCGTGCATCATCTTTCAAAACGAAGGCCATTTCATAAAATCGTTTTTTCAGTGGATCGATTTCATTCAAAAGAAGAATTATTACATGGGTTCAAACGAAAATTATCCGTGGAAAAAGAATCAATTGAAGAGGTACAAAAACAATCTCATTTCCAAAATAAAACAGGATTGCGTCAGCCAATTATTGATTTACGGTTGAAAGGACAACTTCATTTCAGTCGGTCATTACTTGATATCAATGAATTGATAGATCTGATAGAAAATGAAACTGATGCGGTAAAAGTTCAACCAAGTGATGCCACTGAATCACTTGAAACTCAGGAGATTCTACGATCCATTGAAGGTGGCAGAGATGCGATTTTTGATGAAGATGGACATGTGAATCGAGATCAGTTAGAACAAGCTGTGTTTACTATGAAAGCAGGGGAGGATGATCGGTTTAACCAAAAAAAACAACAAGTTGCTCAGATCTTATTCTCTCTGAAGGCAGAATTGCTTTCTGGTGAAAACCCTGAAGATGTCGCTGAAACGTTGCAAAAGAAACGCAAAAAGTATTTTCCAACTGAAGAAGAACAAGGGGAAGATGCATCGTGAAAATTAGATCAGTGACACTTCAAGATGTGAAGAGTTATGATGATTCATCACCTTCGATCAGTTTTCAATCTGGTGTGAATGCAATTATTGGTGAGAATGGATCTGGAAAGAGTACACTTTGTGAAGCCATTGGTTTTGCTTTATTTGATTTTCTTCATCCGTATAGTCAAGCTGATTTTGTCCGGGAAGGGAAAAAAAGTGGGAAGGTAAGTGTTACCTTTGAATCTGATGATAACCGAGTGTATCGTGTTGATAGGGGGGTTAATCAGTCAAAGTATGATGTGTTTGATGTCACTGAACATAATAAAAAACTTGAGTTACAAGGAAAAAACGATGTGTTGAACTGGTTGAAGGAAGAATTAGGTGTTCCCCGTTCGATGGATCTTCAAACCTTGTGGAAATCAAGTCTTGGTGTTCCTCAAGGTAAGTTTACCAATGATTTTGCTGAAACGCCTTCCATTCGTGCTCAGTTATTCAATCCCTTACTTGAAGTTGATGTGTACCGAGATCTCTGGAAGGATATGAAACATGTTATTGATGTGTTACGATCTAAAAAAGATACGATCAATGAAAAGATTACTCGGTTGGAAAGTGTTGTTGAGGAATTACCTGATTTAAAAAAGCAAGGTAACATTTTGTATGATCAAATAAAAAGAGCATCGGATAACGTTAAAAAAATTGATGGAACAATCCAAGAAACAGAGCAGAAAAAAAAATTGTTAGAATCACTTCAAAAAGAAATCGACCGCATTGCTCATCATCTTGAAGTTCAACAAGAAAAACAAAAGGATTTGGACCATCAATTAGGGCAAACGAAAAAGCAGTTTGAAGAAGCAAAACAAGCTAAAGCCATTGTAAAAAAACATACCAAATCATATGAAGATTATGTTTCTAATAGTGAGAAATTAGATCTTCTTTCAAAAGAAATAAAGGAAAAACAAGCGCTTGAAAAAAAAGCCGTGGCTTTAGAAAAGAAATATTCCCGATATCAAGACCAACTCACTCATGTGAAGGAAGAAATTAGGATCGCTTGTAAAAGTAAAGAAAAAATGGAACAATTAAAACCGCTTGTTGAAAAACAAGAAAACTTGGAAGAAAAACTAGCGAATCTTAAACAAAAAGAAAAAGAAATCAAGAGACTAAAACAGGATAAAGAACAGGTAAATGAAAAGATTTCACGTCTTCGTAAAGACTTTCGATCCTTGCAACAGCAAATAAAAGAGATCTCTAAGAAAAAGGATGTTGCTAAGAAAAAAGAAGAATTGCAACAGCAAAAAGATGACTTGTTACAAGATCAATCCGTGTTAACCCATCTGCAAAAGGAACATGCTGATTCCATTTCATTGTTAAAAAGTGAAGAAGAATCAGTGTGTCCAACATGTAATCGACCGCTTGATATGAATCATCGAAATGAAATCATCGGTCAAAAACAAAAAGAAATCAAAAATGCTAAAGAAAAACTGAAGAGAGTAAAACAACAATTACAATCCGTCGATCAGGACTTGCAAAAATCTGTTGAAGCAAGCCAAGAACTGAAACGCCTTTCAGATCTTACTTCCATGAAAGAAAACATCCAACATGATGCAGATGAACAAAAAAAGCATAAGAATGATCTTGAAGAATCAGTAATTAGTTTAAAAAAAGATCTTGCGAAAAAACAAGAAATACTAGATGAATTAGATCAGTTAAATGATCCGAAAAAACGTTTTCAACAAGCACGTGTGCGTTATGAGGATCATAAAGATAGAGAAGAAAGATCTGAACAGTTAAAAAAGGAATTATCTAAGATTGAAGCAGATCGAAAGGAAATTTCAACGAAACTTAAGGATTTTGAATCAGTGCAAGATCAAATTGATAAGCTTAATCAAAAGCAAAAAGAATTGAAGGAATCCTACGAATTATATTTACAATATAAGGATGCAGCTTCAAAAGTGAGTTTTTGGAAAGAACAATTACGTTCAGTTGAATCTTCATTAGAAAAGATTAAACAAAACCTTTCTTCTCTTTCTAAAGAATTAAAAAAGAAGGAAAAAAAATTTGATGAAGATGAATTCAATCAGATCAAAATAGCACTTGAAAAACAAAAACAACAACTAGTTCGGCAGAAAACTCAAATTGATGAATGGAGCAAACAAAAGGAAGAACTAGAGAAACGATTGATTGAAAAAGAACAACAAAAAAAAGAGTTAGATAACGCAAGAAAAAAGCAGTATTCCTTAAAAAAAGATATTGAGTTTGCTCAATTTTTACGAGAAACCTATCAGAAAACACGGCCGCTTGTCACTGAAATCTTAGTTGAAGAAATCTCAAGAGAAGCAGATCGGATCTATCGGGAATTAAGAGGTGTTCCCTCTGAAGAACTAGCTTGGAAAAAGGATTATGAAATCGTGGTGTATGAAAGTGGTAATAAACGAGCGTTTCATAAATTAAGTGGTGGGGAACAGATGTGTGCGGCACTTTCTGTGCGTCTTGCGATTTTGAAATTATTAAGTACGATGGATATTGTTTTTCTTGATGAACCAACCATGAATCTTGATGAAGAAAAAAAGGATAATTTAGTCGCTCAACTTCGGGATCTATCTGGTTTTTCACAGATCTTTGTGATCAGTCATGATGAAACCTTTGAAAGTATGACTGAGCATGTGATCACCCTTGAGAAAAGAAAGGGAGCAACACGATTACTAACTCATTTTCAAGGTGGATTTTAAAAAAAATGTGGCCGTTTCGGCCATTTCACGTTTGTATTGTATGCTTATGGTAATCAATTAATTTCGTATTTTTAAAATCGATGTTGAATGAATTTTTGCAGGAGTGATAGAAAGTCAAGCAATGTGTTCTGTCTACTTTTAGGCATCGATATTTCAAGTTGAGCCCATTCACTTTCTGTATTATATTCATCCTTTGCTTTTACAGATATTGTATATGATCCTTGTTCATCCCAACTGTGTGATCTGACAATGATACTACCTGATTCAAATGGGCCATCCCAACTACTAGTGGCATCTTCATCTGACCATTCAATCCAGTATGATACTTGATCTCCTTCCGGATCAGAACTAGAAATCATGTATTCATATGTTTCACCTGCTTTACCCTCTGTTGGACCATCAATGGTGGGAGCCTCAGGTGGTAAATTGATACTTTTTATATAGGAAATTGTTTCTCTTATTGAAATTTCCGCTGCTTCTTTTGCATCTTCAACTGGTACATTTGCATTTACGTGAATAAATCCTGCAGATTTACAGCAAGATTCATCATCAGTTGAATTATGCATATTTTGATACCACATCACTAGATAGGCCATGTAATTACAAAGGTATCGTCCTGGATTTCCATCCCAATCTATCCACGCTTCTACTGAGGTTTGCTGATTAACAGCATCTTTAATATTTTGAACAGGTAGTGTTGAATGCCGAACGTAATCCGGGGGAACAGTGTCATCTGGTGGGTTTGGTGTTGGTTGAAATGGTGCAGTTTCATCGCCAACCCACGAATCTCTATTTACTGCGTTATACTCAATTTCCCAGGGGCCTGCACCTGCTCCAAAACTTACAATGGCTATTGGGTTTAATTCATCTGTAATTCTCCAAAAATCCTCCCAGGTATCCTGATAATCAACTTCGAAATCACCGGAGTATGTATCGGGGTCTGGAAAGAATGAGTAAATATCAAATCCAAGATCTTCCCAGTTTTCTCCCATCCATCCTTCGGGGTTTAACTCAGTATTTGTACTGAATTGAGCAATCATTTGACCTGTTGGATTCCAAAATCCGGTTACCATGATATTTGGTTTTTCGTTAGTATATGTTTTATATATTTGTTTTATTTCTAGTTTGGAACTGTTTTCTTCACTGAGAGTCACAGGGGTAGTAATCAATAAGATTGCTATTACAAAAAATGATAGGGCTTTTTTAAAAAAATCTATTTTCATTTAACATAACCTCCTTAACCTCTTGTTTAATTAATGGATTACATATATTTAATTATTCCTTAAAATTGGTAGTTTATTTTAGATTTATGATGTAAAAAGGTAATTTAATTGATTAAAAAGATATACTTTTATATATCTATATTTGAATTGGCGTCTAAATCTTTATATTTTCTTTTTTAGTTGCATGGAATGTCATGAGTTGGGAAACAATTGAAATCATTCGTAGTAAAAAACGAAAGAAAACAGTGCAAGCAAAAATCGTTGATGATACTCTTCGCATATATCTACCTGCAGGTCTATCAAAAAAAGAAGAATCCAAATGGATTCAAAAAATGAAAACGCAAATTGAAAAGAAACAACGGAAACATCAATTGAATAGTACAAACGATCTGCAAAAAAGAGCTGAAAGAATCAATAATCAATATTTTGATGGAGATTTATCCTTTTCAATTCAATTTGTTACTAATCAAACAACTAAACATGGAAGTTGCACACCTTCTTCAAAACGGATTCGAATCGCTGATGAAATCTCTGACTACCCAGATTATGTTCAAGACTACTTAATCATGCATGAACTCACTCATCTTATTTATCCAAACCATTCAAAAGCATTCTGGGAAAAAGTCAATGAATATCCCTATGTGGAACGAGCAAAAGGATTCTTGCATGCTTCAGAGTTTTTTAAAAAAAAAATGATACGTTAATCATCTTCAAATTCAATTATGTATTTCCCGATTGTTTCTAAAAAATCATAAAAATCATCCAGATTATTCTTAAGCATTTCAAAGGCAAGTTCATCATCAATTTTTCCATATCGATGAACAAGAATATTACGAAATCCTTTCATTCTCTTCAATTTATCTGCTTGTTTTTTAGTGAAAATATTTTTTTGTTCAAGATTATCGATAATACTTTCATCACCTTCAGGAATCCCAAGGTGTAAATCGGTGTTTATTATTGAACAAATATCATAGATGGATTGTATGCAAAATTCTATTTTTTTATAAATACCATCTTTAACCAAACCAAGTTGAACAAATTCGTTTGCATCATTTGGAAGATTATCCTGGATTATAGATAAGTTATCTCTTATTTCCACAATTTTAGTTTCAATAATCTGAGTTCTCATAATGGTATCCCTCCTTTTATATAATCATAAAAACGATGTTTGAAATCTTCAAAATCCTGATAGGTTCGTCTATTTTTTTCGTATAAAAAGATAGTATCACTTGCGTAAAGCACTTCTCCTTTGAATACTTCTTTTTGAACATATAATGGTAACTCTTGAAAGATCGTGACATCAAAGAAATCAGGTAACTGACCGAGTACATTAATTCGAAACTGAAATCGATTTCGTTTATCTGCATCATAATAAACACAAAGGTCAATATCAGATTCTTTGGTTTGATTATTTGATGCTACAGATCCATACAATATGATAAATTTTACTTTTGAACCTCCAATCTTTTTTATGATATTAACCGCATTGATAATGTGCTGGGATCTTTTACTCATAATACACACCACATACCCATCTAAAATATTTAAAATCATCTAAAATATGGCAGAAAAGCAAGAGGAGGAAGGATTGGGATCACCCTTCACTTGCTTATTCCCCCGTATTAATCGTCGTTCTAATCTATGCATTGTCAATCATCATTTATATAGGTTAAACAGAGGGAATTGAAAGTATTCTCCGAGATCTATGTTTTAAACAAAAAAGGACCAATGAGAAAACCACTAACTGAACACGTTTTAGGTTCAATATTTAATCCTTCAACTAACAGTTCAAGAGTAACTTTGCCTAATCCAAATAATTTTATCGTGTTCACTTTTTGTTGTTCACCAGGAGGAATCATCATAAATTGACCCGTTTGCTCATTAACTCCTCCAAAGATGTTCCCTTCAATATAAAAGGAAAATGAAAGATTATAGGCACCAATAATTCCAGTATTTTCAATAACCCACCTATTCTTTGAAAAATCACAGGAAACTTCAGTCAACGGGATAAAAGAATGTTTCCATTCTTCATTTCCATTAGAATCAACGCTAACAGTGTTCATTTCTGAATAAAAAAACTCAGGAAAATCACTGAGAGAAGGCACCGTATACCCAGTGAAACAAAAGGAACTATAATCAGTTTGAATAACATCCATCCCAATACTCAACCCTGCATCATTTGTTGTTTTCTCCCATTCAATCATCCTTGACTCATCAAGTTTCATTAAAAAACTTGATTCTGTAATCATATGATGACCTGTTACTGCATACCCCTCAGTGGTTTTAGTCAATCCAAAAAACAATCGATCCTCAAATTGAAAAGAATCATCCCAAACTAAATCCCCGTCATTATCAATACAACAGAATACGCTATGATACTTAGCACTAGAAAGATTTGCAGCATATCCAGCAATAATGACCTGATCATTATCCCTAATCAGATCAGATACACCTTCATATTCTGAATAATTAAGGGTTTTCATCCAATCAACTATTCCCATTTCATCGATTTTAACAAGATGGATATGAGAGGTTGTTACATCAACAAAATCATTGTGTAAATCTCCAGCAATCAAATAACCATCATCACTTGTTTCAATAATATCTCTTTGAAACATAAAACCATTTATTTCAATACTGTTTTTCCAGATCAGTTCTCCATCCAAATTAGTTTCAAATACAATAATATCACTATTTTCTTCCTCTACCTCTTTGTAATCAATCATTAATCCAGAAACAATAAATCCATCATCAGTTTCAGCAACACTTAGTGCTAACGCACTTGGAAACACATCAAACTCTTTTTTCCAAACAATATTAAAGTCTTTATCGAATTTAACAAGAATCGGAAATTGTTCTTCAACGGAATCAACATTATAGGAACCACCACAAGCAACATAGCCGCCATCATCGGTGCAAATACAATGCACCATCTGAGTTGTGTCATCGACACCACGTACAAACTCATTGAGCGTGTTGCCCTGTTCATCATATTCAGTACCAATCAGCGATGTTGCATAAAACGATCGTGTATGCTCAATACTAGATTCCATACATAATCCAACAGACCGGATTACATCATCAGTTTCACAAATGTCATATCCAATATTATAGAATTGACAAATACCTGGCATATTCAACGGCATTGAAGTGTGTAACAATGATTCGCGGTTAATAGAAAAAATAGAATCAACAAATGTATTTTCATAATAATTCTCATCAAAAATTGGATGGGACAATCCAGAGATCACAAAAGAAGATAACAAGCCTATGCAAATTAGAAAATTAATCCATTTTTTACTCAAGGATATACCTCCCTACATTAAATAATAGAAAAAAGAGTATTTAAAAACTCCGTTAAATCATTGAATATTTAATAAAAAGAAGGAAGAAAAATAGAGATTGTTATCTTTAAGATTTAAAATCTTTTCTTATGAAAAAGCATCAATAGTATAAGAGTTAAAGAAACAATAATCAGACCAAATGAAAAACCCGGTGTTGAATCAGGCGCATCTGTTCCCCCATACTCTTCAAGAGATTTGGTGGTCACATTGTACTTATAATCAACTGTTCCATCACCATCAGCATCAATATCGTAGTTTCCATCATCATCTTTGGTAACTGTGGTACTTGTTTCATCTGATGGTACATAAAATCGATCTGAAGAACCATCACCATCAATGTCAACAAGGTAGCCCTCTAATTCTTCAACACTTATCACATCAGAATTATTTT
>CAYPUK010000063.1:0-10936 GCA_964414035.1 uncultured Thermoplasmatales archaeon
GGCAAGTAACCGTTCAACTTTTTCTCCTTCAAGCTGAGCTTTTCGAGCAATATTCTCCCAACTTTTCTTAAGGATTCCTTTCAACCAATAATTGATTTCCTTTTCCAAAAAATCAATATCATTCAACGGATCATAACTACCTGGTTTACACGGATTTCCCTCTGAATCAGTACTTCCTGATCCATCCACAATATGAATCAATGCATGAGCTTGCCGGAGTTCATCTAAAAACTTGTTTCCTAAACCCCTGCCTTTAAATGCATCCGGAACAAGTCCTGCTACATCAAGTGCTTCAATGGGAACATATCTCGTTCCATCGATACATTTCGAATTATGCGGCGTACAGGTCACATTAAAATCAGTGTGAGGACATGGTTTTCGAACATACATTACTCCATGATTTGCATCAATTGTGGTAAATGGATAATTTGCTATTTCAGCATGAGCTTCAGTTGCTGCATTAAAAAACGTTGATTTACCCACATTAGGCTTTCCAACAATTCCAATCATCATACTCATGATGAGGTTTCCTCCGATTCAGTTAACGGTTCAAGGATCTCTAAATCTTCTTCGAACCGACGGATCTTTTCATCAGCTTCATAATCATACGGAGTAATAAATGTCATCCCATGAGATGCATAACAAGTCCCTTGAATCACCGCAGTTTTAGCAATATTTAATTTCACTCCATCAACATCTCCAGTGACTTCAGTGTTTTCATCAAGTCTGATCACATCCCCAGATTGAATTGATCCTTTCACTGTGTTATGCTTTCCACAAAACGCATTTCCACCCGCAGTAATATTGCCACTAAACACCGTATCATCACCAAGAATCACATTACCCTTCACCTCAAATGATCCCTGTATCCATGCTTGTTTTCCCACTCTAAGATTTCCATCTGTTTTAGAATTCTTCCCAATCATCGCATTACCCGGCACAAATAAGAACACCTCAGAAATAGGAATTGGTTCACCATCATGTTCCTCAAGTTCTTCAAGAATTCGTTCGATTTCCTCACTATGCCCCATTTTCAATAATTGCATTAAATAAATAAAAATGTAAATGACCATTGGTATTGGACTGCGAATGTTAATCCAGCCTTTGGCTTCAAATCCTTCTTTCACATCCACGCTATCTCCAACATCAAGATCACCAGTAACTGAAAGTTTTCCATCAACGCATACTTTTTCGCCAAGATACACGTTTTGATCACTATTCATATTCCCTCGGATATGCGTAAAAATATCCACTCGAATATCACCAGTTGCAGAAAGATCTCCATCAATAATCACGTGTTCTCCAACAAAGATTCTTCCATCTGTTTTAATACCATATTGCACTAAGCAACGATCACCAATGATCACATCACCCTTGGTCTGAATGCAGTCTTCATCTATTGTTGTCCCATCCGGAATGACAAGTGTTTGACGGTCAAAAACCATATGCTAGTCAGGTATCCATTAAGTTGTTATAAAACCACCGGCTGCACAACCAAATGATATGAAAAAAATGTGATAAATAAAAAGAAAAAAATAACTGATAAGAAATATTTTTTATTCAGTTAACCAGGTCTCATCAATACGAGTATAACTAGTTAGTTCTTCTTTTGAAAACCATAAGTTAATCTCAAATTCAGCGGTATCTGGCCCATCAGATCCATGCACAATATTTCGACCGATGAACTGACCATAATCCCCTCGAATAGTACCTGGTGCTGCTTCACTTGGATTGGTTTTTCCCATCATCTTCCGAACAATCTCAATTGCGTTTTCACCTTCAAGAACCATAGCAACAACCGGTGAAGAAGTAATGTATTTGACAGTTGGTTCAAAAAATGGCTTTCCTTTATGCACACCATAATGTTTTTCAGCTAAATCCTTACTCACTGAAACAAGTTTCATGGCAATAAGTTTAATTCCTTTTTTTTCAAATCGATGAATAATGTTACCAATCAATCCTCGTTGTACGCCATCTGGTTTAATCATCACAAATGTTTGTTCTTTCACCATATGTATCATTCACCTACAGTAATTAATTGTTGACTTGGAGAAGGGATAGAATTAGGGTATAAAGAGATTGTGTTGAATCATATTCAAACAATGGATTGTCCAAGTGTATACATAGCAAAACTTGCAACGTTAAACAGAATATGAGCTATGATTGCTGCAGTTAAATTCTTAGTTTTAATTACTAACACGGCAAGAACTGCTCCTGCAATACCAGTTAACAAAGCAGGATACAAGTTTCCCGTTGTAAGATGAGCTAATCCAAAGAGAATAGCAGTACCTGCAATAGCTACGGGTGCTGAACTTATTTTTTCTAGTTTTTCAAGTAAAAAACCTCGATAAAACAATTCTTCAGCAACCGGTTGAACGGTGATCAGAATAAGTGTTGCTGGAATGGAAAATAATTGTTCGATATCTTGGATGTTTCCAGCATTTTCAAGATCAAAACCTAATAAGGTAAGTATGATACCAATACCAATAATAACTCCCAACATCACTGCTGCAGTGAGAACTCCATACACAAAGGCCATATCGATTCGTTCTTTTTTCAATCTAATAGCATCAATCATTTGAGAAAGTGAAAATTTATTCACCATTTTATACCAAACAAATGGAACGATTACAAACAGGATGAGAACCAAGGTTAACTGCATTAATAATGCAAAAATTTCAAAGATTATCTTGAAACCTTCAGAATATTCATTCAACTGAGCAGTGGTACTTGCTACATCCCCAAACATACCAAAATAGGTAAAAATCGGCACTGCTACAAACATCAAAAAACTCAAGATAAGCAGGAATAAGGCTATAAGATGTGTTGGATTTTTAAAGTCAAAGTCCATGAAACAAGGATATTAACGCTTGTTTGATAAAAGTTTTTATATAGGATTGCTCGATACCTGAAAAGCAACAAAACAGATTCGGGCCCGTGGGGTAGCTTGGCCCATCCTCGTGGCTTTGGGAGCCATGAACCCCGATTCAAATTCGGGCGGGCCCATTTTCAACCAAATCAAGAGATTTTTGAAAATAATTAGTTAGTGATCTAAAAAAATTTTTCAAATCAAATGTCCTACTTGTTAATGTTTAAAATACTTGATAACATCATATCATTCTTGGATCAAGCTATCGATTTTACCAGTGATCTCATCATATGAATTTACAGATACAGGTAACGTAAAATAAAAAGTACTCCCTTTTCCTGGCCCGTCACTTTCAGCCCAAATCTTTCCACCATGTTTTTCAACGATTCGTTTGCAAATAGGCATGCCCAGGCCACTACTATCAATGTTGTGTCTACTTTCATCAGCTTTATAAAACTCATCAAACACATGATCTAATTGATCACGGGTCATTCCTTTGCCATCATCCTGAACAGAAATTGTAATCATATCTTCTTTTACAAAACCATTAATCACTATTGAACCATACTCTTCACTATATTTCACGGCATTAGAAAGCAAATTATTGATTAACTCTTCAAAACGTAAGATATCAACAGCTGCAGTCAAATCAGAGGATAGATCTGATGTCACTGATATCTGCTTTTGTTCAAATAAAAACTTATTTTGTTGAATGACATCATCGATGTGATCGTTAAGATTAATATTTTCTAAGTTCAACACCGTATTTGGTGAATTCAATCGAGCCAATTCTAATGTTTTCTTCACTAAGTTTTTCATATATTCAACATTACGCAGTGTTACCTTCAACATCTCTTTATCCTTTTCATTTGTCGTATGCTTATCAATAATAGGTAACAAGTTGACCAATGGACCAAGTGGATTTTTGAGATCATGACCGAGCTGATGGATGAATTCATCTTTTTGTTTGAGTAAGCGATGTATTTCCTCAGTTCGTTCTTTGACTTTTTCTTCTAAGTTTTTATTCATTTCAGATAAATTTTTCATAGCGCGGTTTCGCTGCAGGGCCACTGCTGCTTGATTTAGAAAGGTTTCAATCACATCAGTATTTTCAACAATTGAATTTTTATAAGCAACGATGGTGACACTTCCATGAACAATTCCCTGTTCTTTTAAACCCATTATATAAATTTCATTAATGTTAAAGAATTTTTTTGCAAAAATATAGGATCCTTTTGGTAAGGTTGGTACAACCATTTTTTTAAAATCATGATCATTCATTTTCTTCAGATAATCTGCGTAAAGATAGTGTTCAACAAATTCTTTTCCACTTATTGATCTGTAAGACGTGAAATCCAAACCGATAAATTGGTTGATTCTATCAAGTATCTTTGGGTTTCCAAATGAGTTTTTTATCTTAAATTCATCTGTGTCCTCATCAAGTGATGAAAGAACGATAAGACAGTTACCTGCAAGTTCCTTTATTTTTGATCCAATGTAATCAAAAATGTCTTCTTCAAATGAAAAACGCTGTAGTTCATTTGCTGTTTTTGATAAGAATAATGATTTTTTATGCAATTTACTTTGTTCTTCTTCTGCTTTTTTGCGTTCAGATATATCTCGTACAAGACCTAAAATATATTCTCCATCAGCAAGAACGACTTTTGAAACAGTAGCCTCTGCATGATAAATAGTGCCATTTTTCCGTTTATGTCTTACTTCAAACGTTTTCGGTGGATCATCTGGACGAAGTTGCCGCCAATACCTCTGCATATCATTTCTGTTTTTTGCATCTGGATCAATATCGAAAATATTCATTTGGAGCAATTCCTTTTTAGAATACCCCGTATTTTTTTCAGAAGCTAGATTCACATCTAAAATCTGACCATTGATATCATGAAGAAAAAGCATTTCTGCAGCTTGTTCCACTAACGACCTAAACTTTTCTTCACTTTCTTTAAGATTCTTTTCAGATTCCTTCCGTTCAGTAATATCTCTAACTACACACAGCAATCCATCGTATTTCCCCTCTTTTTTAAGAGGTGTAGCCCATACTTCAACTGGGAAGATATGTCCATCTTGATGAACTGCTTCAAATTCAACTTTCTCGATGTTTTTTCCAGTTTTTACTTTTCTTAATAATTTAATTGATTTTTTCCAAGATGCATTCGTCATATATTTTGAAAAACTGGTTCCTTTTGATTTTGAGAATGGGACATTGAATATTTTTTGTGATTCAGGATTAGCATACGTGATTCTTCCGAATTTATCAATTACTAAAACACCAACTGGAAGCGTATCAGTTAACCGTTCGTATTTTTCAGTTGCTTTTTGCAGTTGTGTTGTGGTTTCACTGAGCTTTTTTTGTATATTGAAATAACTAGAAATATTTGAACGAGCGTTTTTCTCTGAAATCTCTTTTGGTAAAAACATGAAAAGAATCAAAAGATTTCCAAGGAAAAACGCAAAAATAGAATTTGGACCATTACCCAAACTTAAGGATGCTCCACCCATAATATAACAAATATTTGCTAACAGCATTGAAAAATTAAAAGAATCTCTATCTTTCACATTATTCAATAGGGATGCTAAAATAATTTCTATCCCAATAAGGATAGCAAGTAAACCAGCATATTCTTTAGCGGGTATGGGATTGAGAACAATGAGTGGAAAAAGAGCAATTGATAAGATTAAAAAAGAATTGAAAATCGTCGTAAAATGAATATGTTTTAAATTTCGTTGATGCGTAGCAACTCCAATAGCAAATACTAACGGGTAAAAAGTCCAGTACTGTATGTTTTGAAACATAACTGAAAAATCTGAACTTTCAAAAAAATAAATGAATGTTTCATAAAAATGTGAGTAGGCAATAACAAAAAATGCTAATCCAAACATTAATTTTCGTTTATCTTTATCCAAATTATACCTGTAAAAGAATAAGATACTAACAGCAATCTGAATCAAGGCAAGAATGAACCAACCAATGTTTGTAATTCCTATCTCACTCATCATTCCCATCCTAATTTTAAACAATATATACTAATGTTTTAAATGTTATAATTCCGTGAAAAACGAAAACAACTGAATAATTATAATATTTTCCATAATTATCGTTTCTTACTAGTTTTAATCAACGATTTAAAGTATGATTTTATTAATCTATAATCATTTCAGATTATGATCTATATGAGACAGAGAGTTAGCGTTATCCTAGTTTTTATCCTTTTTCTATTTTTATTAATGGTAAATCTTGTTCAGCCCTGCCTTGGATCTTCTCACTACAAAAAAATGGTTGTTAATAAAGATGATCTAGATATTAATCAAAGTGTATCTGATTCATCGATTTCTACTGATTGGACTGTTTTGTATTATATATGTGAAGGAATGGGGCCTTACATAGATCCGCTTTTGGAAAACCTTTCAAGAATTGGTTCCAAAGATCAATTGAATATTGTCGCACTCGTTGATAGGCCCGGACCAGACAATTCTAGCATTATATTCATAAATTCAACTGGTACAAAGATATCTCTTAATGAACAATTAGGTTGGCCAAATGAAGTTGAAACGAATGATTCAAAAACATTTGAAGAATTTTGCATCAATCTTATCACTGAATTTCCTGCAAATCATTACGCAGTGATTACCTATGCAAGTGGGGGAACTGGTTGGCAGAGATACAATCTGGATGATAGCAAAGGAAAAGGGTTAAGCACACCTGGATTTGCTCAATCTTTAGAAAGGATCACTCATGAAATCAACCACAAAATCGATGTATTATTTACATCTTGCTGTATGAGCTCTATTGAATTATGTTATGGAATCGAACCTTATGTTAATTATTTAGTGAGTACTCAGGAACACATCACAGGATATCGACTCATCCAGCGATATTATCTAGCAATAGAAGATCTAGCACATAACACTTCATTGCATCCACAAGAATTTGCTCAAAGAGCAGCGGAAAATCATGTTCCTCAAGAATGCTATTATTGGGAATCATATGGTAAAAAGATACTTCCCATTGCTGAAAAACTAGATATACTACCTTTGGAAAAACTACATACAGTGAAAATTAAGACATCAGTAGCAGTGATAAATCTAAGTCGCATTGAAAACGTAATCACAAACGTGAATAATCTATCAGTATATTTTTTACATTCCCTTGAAGAAGATGATGAAATAAGAGATATTTTAAAATGTTCTCGTGAAAATACGAGAATGTTTGGAAAGGTTTCAACCAAACACACATTGATGAATATCCTATATTCGTTCTATCCATTCAACACCTTTCTTACAGACAAATCACATCCAGTAAATCAGGCGATAATCAATATGAGTTGGATGACCATCGGAAGATTATATCAGCATTTACCACTAGAATTATTTGCCTATGATTGTAGATTAGACCTTTATGATCTAACAGATCAAATAGATAGTCGTACTCAGAATAGTACTCTTAAACAGTTATGTAAAAATGTTCAGAACAATATCAATGACACGGTAATTACAATTAAAAAAATTAACGATGATCCATCTCATGGGATCAACATCTATTTTCCAGGCAGAAAGATAACATATAACAAATTCGTTGGTGGCGGAGTGGTTCCATCACCTTATGAGGCATTACGTTTTTCAAAAGATACAAATTGGGATGATTTTCTTCATAGTTATCTACATATTAATTAATTCTAACTTAACGTTCATAATGTGTAAAGATCTCAATTTTTTTCAATCTAGGTTTTTATGGTGAAAAAATAATTTATCATAATATTTTTATATGTAATTTTGTATGTGTTTAATAGATAAATATCCTTTTTTAATTGGGGGAATGAAAGGAAATGATGAATCAAAATAATGCATTAAAACTCATAGCTGTAATTACCATTATAATCGTTCTTTCTGCAGGTTTAATGGTTGTTTTTACTGGAGAAGAAAAGAAAAAAGATACTAGTGAAAAAGAAGAAATCGTTATTGATGATCGAATCAATCCTCTTATTTATCAAGGATTAACCGTTGAAATATTACGAATGCGTAATCGTGGACTATTGGATAAAATATCAACGTCTGGAACAAGCTGGAGAAACACTCCTGAATATTTTTATGTTATAGAGGTAGATGGTGAAATTGGTGATTCTGCAGAAGTAGAAGCAGCAGGTGGTGTTACTGGCTCAGGAACATTTACTGAATGGGACACAATGCTGAAAGAATGTAGAACTAATTTTAAAGTCCCAAATGAAAAGGAAGGGCAAGAAACTTCAGATGTAACGATTACAATTATGGAAGTTCAAAAATCTGGCCTTTTCGGCAGAAAAACTAACGCCGTTGAAAAACTTTCCGTTGATTTAGTCTTTGATTATCGAACCGGTCATTGGACCGGAGATGATCATCTTAAAGATAAGGATGGTTATGGACATGTACTAGGTGAGGATTATGAGATTTGGTTTAATCTTTATGAATCTGATTACGATCATGATTTCATCCCTTATTGGACTGAGGTAAATGTTTATGGTACTGATCCTACGATTGATGATGGAAAATCAGATCCAGATGGTGATGGAATACCTTCCTGGTGGGAATGGAAATATGGATATGATCCTTTCACCTGGGATAATCATGACCTGTTAGACCCAGATCTTGATGGAGTAGAAAACACCGAAGAATACATGATGGAAAATTATTTTGCAGATCCTTACTATCCTGATGTTTACATTGAAGTAGATTCTATGGAGAAAAATCCAAACAGATTATTTGATTTTGAGCATGTTATCTGTGAAGAAGCCCAACAAATGGTAATAGAAAAAATGTCCCGATATGGGATAAGCATATACTTCGATGATGGCTGGCCAGACGGGCCGATTAATGGCGGAGGTGAAACATTAGAATTCGTAGAAACTATCGATGAAATCGTGGGAGGACACATGGCTCGCTGGTATAAACATAATTTTGCTGATGAGCGAAAGGGTGTATTCAGGTACTTTGTCATGGCATACAACGCAGGTTGTATAACCGCATCAGAATTCAATACTTATGATCATATTCTCATGGATAATAGTCCAAGAAAAGTACTTATAAATAGATTTGCTTGGACACCAAGATTACAGCGATTCGTAATAGGGAAAGGAACACTTCATGAGCTAGGTCACACGATGGGTATTGTTCCAGCGGCCCATCCCGGCATAGATAATATGCCACAAGGGAATATACAATGGCCTGAAACACTCACTGATGAAGAATGGGAAAAAGTAAACGTACAGTATAAAAGCATTATGAATTATGAATATATGTTTCCCTATGGTAAAAATTTCATAGAGGACTTCTCATTCCTTGAATTTTCGGATGGAACTAATGGAGAATATGATTTTAATGATCTCGTACACTTTTATCTTCCAACATTTCAAATGGATGCATCAATACTTGAATCTCCAGATATAAGATATGGAACATTTGATAATTTCGAATGGACTGATAAAGATCCAGATCCCGTATACTCCGGATGGAAATATGATGAAAATTTAACAGAAGACTATTCAGATGAATTTGAAGATCTAAGATTTGACATTGACAATGCTGTTGATTATTACTACAGAATATATGTAAAAACAGATGATAATACTGAAAAAGGTAGGGAGATCAGAATATATACAAAGCCTGAAGTAAAACCAATACCTGCACTGTGGACGCTCATCAAAGAAGGAGAACTCAAGGATGATGGCAGCATCGAATGGTATTCATTTGATGATAAGGTTTGTAATCTTCTGGATTTAATCGAATAAATTGGCAATCATATCTCCTAAAAAGATGAGAATCTTTTAGTAACATAATGTCATGTAATAATCTATGGAAATCCATCCAATCCCTGGTTCCGGTTATGATTCAAATATTTTTGTTATTCCTGGTGAGAAAGCAACAGTAGTTGATACTGGTACGGGTATGAATAAGAACCAGGTGTTAACCCAAATTGCTGAATTCATTGATCTTACTGATATTACTCAAATTATTCTTACTCATGAACATTTTGATCACGCTGGTGGAGTAAAACAATTGTTTGAAGCAACAGATGAAAAAGCAACAATTATTGCTCATAAAGATGCGGCAACAAAGATTGAAAAAGGTGAAAGCATGTTTGCCAGGCTTCTTGGTGGCAGCATGCCAAAAATGCCAGTAGATCAAAAAATATCCGGTGGAGAAATCCTTAAAATAGGAGATAAAGAATTTAAAGTCATTCACACCCCTGGCCATACACCCGGCTGTATTTGTTTGTATAACAACGAAACAAAAACCTTGTTTTCTGGTGATACCGTGTTTGCGAATGGATCATTTGGACGAACGGATCTTCCTGGTGGAAATAGTGCTGAGTTAAAAGAATCAATAACAAAATTATCAACACTTGATGTTGAGCGACTGTATCCAGGTCATGAAATAATCGTTGAAGAGAATGCAAATCAACATCTTCAACTTGCCCTTAAAAATGTGAATTATTTCGGATAAAGAAACTGATTTGGTGAAAAGAAGTCTATGAATCAAATTCGAGATATTCTTAATGAGTTAAAATGGAGAAAAAAATTTATTTTTCAAGATACTGAGATTTATTACATTCACCGAGGTGCACCAAAGAATACTAAGATTATCACCGGTTCAGAAATTCTATCTATTGATAAAACATTTATTGAAACTGAGGATGCAATGATTCCACATCACCGTATTTTCAAAATCACATATCATGATCAAACCTTGTTTGACCGGAAAAAGGATACGTAAAAAAAGAATTTTTCACGGGTTTTTAGTTTTATTTTAGCAGATCGGAGAAATAAATCAAAAAGTTTAATCATAACAACAGTATTCCTCACGTTAGCGTGCTTGGGGAGGCTGAGCAAGAAAATGAAAGCCTATCTTCTACAAATGTTAAAAGAACTTGCATTACTTGGAGCAATTAACAATCGTGTTGAAATCTCTTCATTAGAACTAGCCAATCAACTTGAAACCAGTCAACAAACCGCATCTCGATATGTTTTAGAACTCGATAAACTTGATTTGATCACTCGTGAAATGGGCATTAAAAAACAACTC
>CAYPUK010000064.1:0-27145 GCA_964414035.1 uncultured Thermoplasmatales archaeon
GCTGTACCTTCAATTCCAAGCGTAATCATATGAAAACAACATGGTAATTACACACTCATTTAAAAGAAATAGCTATGAACTAAAAAATCATCCACTTGACGGAATATCAATGAAAAAACAATTTATCATTAAAAAAGAAGGAAAAGAATGATTATGATGTAACCCCAATGGTTACGTCAATATCATTGATCTTCCATGTTTTCACATGTTCTGCGTTTACTGAAGAAGTGATTTCAAATGGTTTAGACCGAGTTTCATTAGCAATGTACGTTTTCCAATCTGTTACTGCTTCTTTTTGATCCTCAGGAATGTTTACTTGGGTTTGAATATGTTGTTCCACATCAAGATTAAGTTCCTTTCGCATGGATTGAATTCTTCTGACTAATTCTCGAGCAAATCCTTCCGCTGCAAGATCACTTGTTAATTCCGTATCAAGAAGGAGGATTGCTTCTCCTGCTTGTGTTCGGGCTATGTGTTCTTTTTCTTCTTCTTCAACTAAGAAATCTTCTTTAGAAAACTTGATTTCTTCTCCATCAACATTAAGCATAATTGATCCTTGTTGTTGAATGGTATCATACAGTTCTACTGGATCCATCTGAGAAATAATCTTATTAAATGATCCCATTTTTTCTTTTAACCGCGGACCAAGCACTGCAAAGTTTGGTTTGACCTTTCGATTAATGTATTTATCCGTTTTTCGTTCAAAAGAAATCTTTTTCACGTTTACTTCTTCGACGAGTAAATCAAGTAAATCCTTGATCTTTTCTTCTACGTGTTTATCACAGACAAGCATTGCTTCTGGCAAAGGATAACGCACATTAATACCGATTTTTGATCGCAATGCTCGACCTACTTCAACAAGACCTCTGATCTGTTTCATACCATATTCCAATTCATCATCGATCTGATCTGATTTAACAGTAGGGTAATTACAAAGATGAACGCTTTCTGGCATGGAACTAGTATGAAGGTTCTGATAGATTTCTTCAGTGATAAACGGAGTGAATGGTGCTAACATTGTTGAAAGGCCTAAGAAAATCTCATAAATCGTGGTATACGCCGCGAGTTTATCCGTTGTTTTTTCTTCTTCCCATAATCGTTTTCGGCTGCGACGTAAATACCAGTTGCTAAAATCATCGATAACAAATTGTTCAACAGCTCTTGCTGCTTTATGGGTGTTAAAGGTTTTCATTTGCAATCGAACGGTTTTGATCAATTTGTTATATCTGCTAAGAATCCATTTATCAAGTGGCGATCGTTGATCAAAGGATACTTGATCAGTATCGTAATTAAATGAATCAATTGAAGCATACGTCGTAAAGAAATTGTATGAATTCCACACGGTTAAAATGAATTTGGCAAGGGTTTCTTTCACTGCTTCTTCATAAAAACGAGTTGAGTTCCATGGAGCATTAGAAGAAATTAGATACCATCTGAGTGCATCTGCACCTTCATGATCTAAGATAATATCTGGATTCACATAATTCCGTTTGCTTTTACTCATTTTTTGATTTTCTTTATCTAAAACAAGACCAAGCGTGAGCACATTCTTATATGGTGGTTTGTTAAATAGAATCGTGGAAATTGCAAGAAGTGAATAAAACCAGCCACGGGTTTGATCAAGTGCTTCACTAATGAAATCCACCGGAAAGTTATGCTCGAACGCATCCTTGTTTTCAAATGGATAATGCCATTGGGCAAAAAAAGCACTTCCACTATCATACCAGCAATCAATGACTTCTGGTTCCCGAATCATTTTACGGTTACATTTTGGGCAATGAATCTCTAATTCATCAACATAAGGCTTATGTAAATCGTAATCATCAGTGAAATTTTCACTTAATTTGCGTAATTCTTCAACGCTTCCTACACAGATCTGATGATTGCATTTTTTGTTTTCACAAGTCCAAATGGGAAGTGGTGTCCCCCAATACCGGTTTCTTGACAATGCCCAATCTTTCACATCATTAATAAATGAACCAAATCGGCCTTGTTGTAAATGTTCTGGATACCAATGAATTTGATTATTATTACTCGTTAATTCCTTTTGGACTTGACTCATTCCAATAAACCAAGATTCCATGGCATAATACAACAACGGTGAATCACACCGCCAACAAAACGGATACTCATGTTCATATTCATGAACTCCTTCAAGTAATCCTTTTTCGTCTAAATAGTCGATAATCTTTGGATCTGCATCTTTAACAAATTCACCTTTCCACAATTCAACTTCATCTTTAAAGGAGCCATCTAAATTCACCAGTTGAACCACCGGAAGATCATATTCTTTTCCTACATTATAATCATCTTCACCAAACGCTGGTGCGATATGGACAATTCCTGTTCCGTCATCCATAGTGACAAAATCAGCACAAATAATATACCATGCTTTTTTGTCAGGATGAGCATAAGAAAATAAAGGTTCATATTCAGTGTGTTCTAACTCTTTACCTTTGAATCCATCTAAGAGTTCGTAATTCTCTCCCTTCAAAAGCGTTGCAGCTCGCTGTTCAGCTAAAATCATTTCTTCCCCGTGATATCTTACTTTTATATAGAATTCATCAGGATGAACTGCTAGGGCAACATTGGAAAGTAATGTCCATGGAGTGGTCGTCCAAGCTAAAAAATAAGTATCTTCATTTTTTAATTTGAATTTAACAAAAATTGAAGGATCCTTTACTGTTTTATATCCTTGAGCGACCTCATGAGCGGAAAGTGCAGTTCCACATCGTGGACAATAAGGAACTACTTTATGTCCTTTATATAATAATTTTTTCTTCCATGCTTGTTGTAATGACCACCAAACTGATTCGATATAATCATTTTTCAAAGTGATATAGGGATTATCCATATCTAACCAAAAACCAATTCGTTCGGTGAGATCAACCCAAGCATTCTCATAAGAAAAAACACTGTTTTTACATTCACTATTGAATTTTTTCAAACCATAGGTTTCAACATCATGTTTATCGTTTAATCCAAGTTTTTTTTCAACTTCGATTTCAACAGGAAGGCCATGGGTATCCCATCCTGCTTTTCTGAGAATGTAATGACCATTCATGGTTTGATATCGAAGCACTAAATCTTTGATAACGCGGGTAAGAACATGACCTGGATGAGGCATCCCATTTGCGGTGGGTGGTCCTTCTAAAAATACGTATGGTGGATCATTTTTTCTTTGTGTGATTGATTTAGTAAAAATATCATTGTCTTTCCAGAAAGAAAGCATGTTTTTTTCTACAGCTTTTGGTTTGTACTTTTGAGATGCTGCTTGAATCATACGTTTTTTTCACCAAAGAATTATTTGTTTCATTGAAGAGAGTTGTTCTTGGAGAACTCACTGGTAATAAAACAGACCTATTAAAATGATTTGCATTCCTTTTTGAAATAACCGTGTCAATATCGAGTGATATCCTCTGCTTTCATCATCTCTCGTAAAAACGATGTTGCATACGATCCTTTTAAGAGTGAAAATGATAAAACAATTTTTTGATGAGCATGATGAAATTCATCTTTTTTAACTTCTGCTGAAAGATCATAAATCGGAGAAAGAATGGATCGATAGGTTCCATAAGATGAAGCAGGTGGGATCTCTGGAATGATGAAATCACGAATATCAACCTGTTCTTTTTTAATAATCTCTCGCTGGATCCTTCCCATTTCTCCATTTGCATAGGTCGTTTCTGAACCTGGAACAATGCAACTCACTGTTGCTTTTCCTTTTTTTATTTGCTGATTTACTTTTTCAATGTTTTGATCTGAAACCAGGATAGGATTCATATTGACCCCATCATGAGTAATGGGGAGGATTACGTCGCCCAGGACTGCTTGATTGAGAGGTATTTCCTTTTTAATTCGAAGAGAAAGCATCAAGTTAAATAAATATGACTGAAATGCGTATACAAACATGGTCAGTAGGTTTTTCGGTAATTGTTTTAATGCTCCGCTGTAATCATCTGGATTCTTATCTAAATGTTGCAGCATAATTTTTTCGAATCGTAATCGGTTGGGAAACTCATGGAATGCTTTTTTAACATCCATATGTTCAGCAAGTTCTTTTCGAGCAACAGTTGCATCTTCTCCTTCAAATTCAGAACGTTCCGTTAAATAAATAAGAACTGCTTTTTTAAAATCAGCATTTACCATTGCCCTGCCTACTTTATGAGTGATCGGACGGATTCCTCCAAATCGTTGCACGCCAAAAAAATTTGGGAATCCTTGCATTGATTGAAATGGCTTAATTAACATATCCAAATCGTTCTGCTCAATTGTTGATGAAACATTTCGGATAACAATAGAAAAATCATTTCCTTTCAAATCACCAATACGTACTTTTTTACGAGTATACTGTAATATATCAAAGTTAACATCAGAAATGTTAATGGGTTCAAGTTGTTCTTTTGTCACATTATAAAAGCAAAGTATTTGCGTAGTAATCGCTCGTTTATCTTTTGTTCCAGCAAAAGAAATTCGTTTTTTAGAAATATGTAATCTTTTTGCAAATTCCCTGATGAGATCATTTGTTTCCCAATTTTTTGCAGTAACCTTGATCAGGAGAAAACGGCCTTTTGGATCATCAGAAAAATCAAGTGATCTTTCTTTTACTATGAAATCTTCAGGTTGGTATCGAAGAATGCCACCAATACCTTGTTGTTTTGAATAAAACGTGGTTAAACCAATAGATTGCTCAATAGTAGATGGATTAATCATTCAATCTCAAAAAAGGAGTATGAAATATGATTATTTCAATACTTTCTTTAATTGTTTCTTAAACGTGTCTGTTTGTTTTTGCACTTCTTTTGTTGCTTTTTTCAGTAAATCCACTGGTGTTGATTTCGCACCAGTAATCAATCGAACATAAAGTATTCTAGATGGTGCAGATGGATGCTTAGTAATCACTGAAGCATAATCTACGTCATCATACGTAAGTAAGACTTGTACAAGCGGATTTAATAATGTTTCATTTTCTCCGACTACTTCAAGTTCAAGTTGTTTAGAAGTATTTGTTATCACATTTGATTCCATAGTCTACCTTCACCTTTTCTCATCAATTATTCTACATTATACCGATCTTACATTTTAGATAAATCAAACGTTCCGTAATCCTGAGCGGTCTTTCGTTTCTCACGATGCCGATGCCCGCAAACCGTGCATTCTAAGATTGATTTCTTTTGTTCCAATGGATTTCTACATTCAGTACAAAATGCTTTGATCACACCATATTTAGCTCCTTTTGTCGTTAATTGTAAACTAGGATTAACTTGTATTACCTTAGCACGGAAGATATCACCAAGTGAAAAGACACTTTCAGGATCCTTAACATATGATGTTGAAATCTCAGAAATATGAAGTGTACCATTGGTATCACCAGATATATCTCGATTCTTACCAATTACGTGAATGACATCAGCAATAATCATTGAACTTCGTACACTTCTCACTTCTGCTAACACCGTATCACCTTTCTGAATTAAGACAGGGATACTCGTGACTGGTTTTACCGTTGCAGCATGTGCTTTTGTGTTAACTTGATATTTTCCAAGACGAGCTGCACGAATGATGCCTTCATCGTCATAGGTACCATCGCCAGCAAGTAATTCTTCTGAAGTTGACAATTTGTCACCTGGGAACACTATTTTTTCTTTCATTGTAAAACCCATTAATTTATCAGTTATTGGAATACTAAGCATTGATAGCATTGTTTTAAACCTTGTGGTATGAATGCAATTGAATCAATCCCAAAAACCTCGAGTACGGGCATAATGAACTTCTGCTTTATGAATATCTCGTAAGAAACGGAGTTCTGCTTCTTCGGCTTTTTTCAATACTCTAGGATCATGTTTACGGAGAATTCGGGCAGCGGTATCTGGACCAATACCTCGACCCATCAATGCCATAATCGCTGGTTTACCATAGGATAATACCAAACTAGCGTTTTTATAAATTCGTTGTAACTCTTTCTTCTGCTGTTGTTGGGAAGATTTTTTGGTTAACACATCAAATTCATCTCTTCTATAACGAGGAAGGACTGCAATCTTAATCGCATTACATCGTGGACATTTGGGTTTTTTAGTTACCCGTCCCACACTGGATCCCCACATGTTATGACAGTTGACACAAGCAAAGGTAATCGATGTATCCTCTAATCGTTTTTTTAATGCCATAAGAATAGTTCGATCAGCTCGTTTCGGAGCCATTAATCCCCTCATGGTTTCTGTTCCAGCAAGTCCAATGGGAGATAATGCTTGGATATGAATCTCAATAGAATGATCCTGAATCTTTTCTAGGATATCTGCCGTGTTATCAATGTCCATGCGATCCCAGATGAGTTTATCAACTGCTTCTGAAAAAATCGGCGTGTGATCAAAAAGAGCGAATAATCTTCTTACTCCGATATTTTTCACATCAAAATCTTTTCGTAATGCACCAAATTTTCGAGCTGCATGAACAAGTTGCCAACGAATATACGTTGAATTACTGATGATGGTTTGTAACAAATATACAAGTGATTCTGGTTTAATTGAAAACAAGATATCTTTTATCTTATCAGGAGGAATTCTTCCAGGTAGTTCCAATTGGATTCGATAGGGATCATTGGTGATTCCAATACTTTCACCAATTGATTGCGCTAAAAACGCAGAGATGATCCTTCCAATTGTTTCATTGACCTTTGTTCCACCACAAATATTGATAATCATGGTTCGGTCTTCAACTTCAATCGTGATTGTCCGATCATCAGGAACAATGAATCCTTTTCGAAGTTGTTTTTGAATGTGATCTTCTAATTTCTTAAAGGATTGGTAATCACAAGGATACTCGCTAACATGCTGCTGTTCAGAAATTCGTCTTCGTAATGCTCCTACTTCTTGAGAAACAGAAAACGGAACAGGGATGTCCTCACCAGTCCAGGAGGGAACTTCTCCAATTTCTTTTGATTGAGAAACTAAGATTTCTTCCTCTTCTCTTTTAATGATAATCCAAGGACGGCCATGTAAGATAAATCGAGCTCCTTCAAATCCATAATTAAGCACAAAACTCTCATCTAGTTTTCCAATACGTTTCCTTGTAGAAATATCAACGGCAACATAGGTCTTTTCATCGGGTATCATAGAAATATTATCTAAAAAATAAGTCCGAGATCTGCGGCGTTTTCCAATAGTATCTTCTTCAACCCAAATACTTCGCTGATTCCGTAATTGATCGATTAATCCATCAAACTCTTTTCTAGACAAGCTGTGAAATGGATAGGCTCGATGAATAATCGAAAACAATTTATTTCGTTTAATTGAACCATATTCTAAAGCTATAGATATAAGTTGATTTGAAAGAACAGATAATGGATTTTTTCTGACAAGTAACGGTTCAAGTTCTCCATCTAATGTTTTCCGAGCTATCACGATACTTTCCGCTAAATCCTCGGGATTTGTTGCAAGAATAAGACCTTGTGATACTGCAGTGCTTTGATGACCTGATCTGCCAAGTCGTTGTACGATCCTTGTTACTTCTCTTGGTGAATTATATTGAATAACAAAATCAGTTTGACCAACATCAATACCGAGTTCTAATGATGATGTGCAAATCAAAGCATTTAATTTTCCTTCTTTAAATTGATCTTCGGCTTCAATACGTGCATCCTTTGATAATGATCCATGGTGGACACCAATCGGAAACTTGGGGTATTGTTGATGAAAACGAGATGCGAGAATCTCTGCTCCATCTCGTGTGTTAATAAATAATAAAGTTGAAATATGATCTTCAACAATTTTTTTACAAGTAAGCAGTGCACTTGCTGAAGAGGGATCCATAGATAATATAGATGCAAGTTTGTAATGATTCTTGGTAATAGTTGGTAGTTTAACCGTTAAATCCATTTGTTTGGTTGCATCCACTTCTACGATAGTAACTGGTCGTTTTTGATCTTGGACAAACCCACCTAAATATGATGATACTTCCTGAGCGGATCCTACTGTTGCAGAAAGACCTATTCGTTGAAAATTATGTGCTTTTTGTTTCGTTAATTCCTCCAATCGTTCCATGGCAACAGCAAGTTGAGCTCCTCGTTCATCATACGCAAGTTCATGGATTTCATCAATGATTACCCAGCGAACTTTGAATAGATGAGAACGTAATCGCCTACCAGTAAACAAGATTTGAAATGTTTCAGGAGTGGTAATCAGCATATCGGGTGGATTTCGAGATTGTTTCGCTCGTTCTTTTTTTGTGGTATCTCCATGACGAACAGCAATAGTTATTCCAAGGTTTTTTCCCCATTCAAAGGTTCGTCGTAACATATCCCGATTTAATGCTCTGAGCGGTGTGATGTAAATGATAGATATGCCTTTTTGATCGTTGTTCTGTTTCATTTTTAAAAATTGATGAAACACAGGTAGAATTGCAGCTTCGGTCTTTCCATGACCGGTTGGAGCAAGTAACAGGACATGTTTTTTTTCAAGAATTGGTGGAATGGCTTTTTCTTGTGGTTCTGTCGGCTGAGTTATATTATGTGTTTTTAGCACATGTTGAATAGAAGGGTCAAGACGAGTAAATACTGAACACATAACACTCAAGATAAATGAAAAAAGAGGGGTTTAATAGATTTGGGATGTTAGTCTTCACTATAGATTGCACCGTAGAAGACGACGCCCATACCAAACCAGAAAATAGTTAAGATGTAAAATATAGCGTTTAAAAATCCAATACTGGTAGCAATTAAAAGTAAGAGTAATGGAAGCAATAAAAGGAGAAATACTGCTAAGATATTGCCAACGTTTTCTGAAAGATCTATATTCATGGTGTTTTTCCGCCTTTATTTTCTTTGTATTTTTTGTGGATAATATGGATGAATTATTTAAGTTTAACCAAAAAACAATAAAAAATCGTAAGTAACCGCTTTGAAGATATCCATCTCACATCATTATTCTTCTGGTTGCAAATTTTGGATGGATCCTAAATAGCTTCCATCAAGCAGATAAAACTTACTTTTATCAGGATCAATGATATGATTCATTGGACCCATGATTCCATCTTTATTTACTGCTAACCCACCACATAACGGATTAAACGCCGGAAGAATAATGATTTCAAGAGTTGGATTAAACTGAGCATACCGTTCTTTTGTTTTTTCTAAATCCAATCTTGTTTTCACCCAACAGGTTTCATAGGTTTCATATTTTAATCGATCTTTAAGCATCACGGTTGGATGCGTATGACCCATAAGAAGATATGATGATTGTACTACGGATTCTTTCGGCCAGCGGTGACCATGAAGAAAAGAAATTGAATCAAAAATGGCACCATCGGATTCATGTAGTTTGATATCTTCAGTTAGATACCATTTGATATTTCCATCATGATTTCCTGGGATGATATGAACGGTTGCCAATTTTTGCAAATCAGAAAAAAAACTTCGTAATTGCTTTTTTTCATGAAAAGGAGTTTGAGGAATAGAATGTTTAATATCTCCAAGGAGCACAATATCTTTTGGATGATACTCAGCACAAATTTTTTTGATCATAAACCACATTTGCGGTAGTTGAGAGGACACATGCAGTCCTTGATCTTGAAGTTCATTTTCAATGCCGATGTGTAAATCAGCAAGAACAAGCATTTGCGTTTCTTTGATGTATAAAGCAGGTGTTTGATGAATAGGTTGTAACGTCAAACTAGACATAGCAGATCACCCTATACCATTAATCGATGGAATTGAAATGAATGAAAGGAAAATGTTGAATAGTATGAGGAAGTATAACTGCATTCCAATCCAAAATACTGGGAGGAAAATAAGGATTTTTGTGAGGAATTGATACGAATTTCGAATAGTTGTTTTACATAATTCATTATGAATAAGTATCGCTGGGAATGCATACAATAAAAAGAAAAAAAGTAGAATTCCACATTGAATCAAGAAGAAAACGAGTGGAATGATGGTATCTTTTTGTGTTGCTGGTAATGTCAAAAGACTCAGACCAAATTGTGATGAAAACTGTTGGTCTACGAGAAGAAATAAAAAAACTAAGACAACTCCATAAAGTAAAATGCGAATCCAGCGATTTTGTAATATTGCAGGTTTTTCATCAGGTTGAGATACAAGTTTTTTTTGTGTTTTTGCTGACCAGTAAAAAATAATACTTACCGCTGCAACAATCCACAGTAGGATACTGAAAAGTGGGAGAGCGATACCAGTTTCGGAGTGTTGTGCATTAGAACTATAAAAATGATCATTAACAAAAAGTAATGTGGATTCTCCGTTCAAAGAAATGGGTAACGATTCTTTTTGGTCTAATGTAAGCGAAAAATTTGGCCCTCTTGCTAAGATAAGAGTAGGATTTAAGATGGAACTTTCTTCAACAAGTAACTCTTCAGAAGCATTAAGAATTATAAGGCCACCATCAAAGATTTGTGATAAGTATGGAGTAAAAAGTTCGAATTGATCAGGAATTGGAAGAACTGATTGATCATCTGAATCATCAATCTGTGAAATGGTTTCAGATAAATTTTTAAATAATAGATTTAAGGTTTCTGAAGATGATTCTCCATCTGAAATGGTAAGCGTTGCTTTACTTGATGTAGGCTCACTCGTAGATAATGGGAAAAAATGGATGGTTGACTGCTGTTTAATCGTAGTTTCATCTGTTGTTTTAAGAAATAATAACTGATCTGATTGAGAAACAGTGGTAACTATACTATCCCCATCCATGATCTTAATTTCTGATTGATAAGGATATAACAAGGAGGTGTCTGAAGGAACTGAGAACAGTGATTGTTGATCAGAAACAATACCTAATCCTTGGGAGAAAAATTGATCTGAAAAAGGTAATTGAAAAATTCCTCCGAATCCATAGGATTCCTTGAATTCAACTTCATAAGTTGAAGTGTTACTTCCGAAAAAAGCAATCCCTTTGTTTACAGTAATCGAAACATTTGAGAAAGAAGAAATAATTTCATTTTGTAAGCTGAGAAGTTCCACAGCTGAATATTCTGTGATAGATGATAAATAGGTTGTATTAACAATGTATACTGTTGCATCATCTATTATTGTTTCTGAAAAGAGTGGAAAACCATACACGGTATTTAACGAGGTAAAATCAGGTATGTCTAAAGTACCGAGAGTTTCTTCTAAGGCAAGCATTGATTCTTGAATTAATGAAGATATCTCTTCAAATTCTATTGCCTGAAATGATCCACTAAGACTAAGATTGCCAAGTACAAAAACAGGGGTTGATTCATGCGTTGAAAATTGTATCGAATCTGATCCTGAAAAAAACTCTGCATACACTGATGGTGTAACTAGTGAAAACAAAAAAATCACTATAACAGAGGAAAAAATAATGTGGTTATGTTTTTTTTGATGGTTAGTAAACATATTCATTTAGCACCAGTGGAATATTATCAACGATATCTGTTGAAAGTAATCCATATGAAAAGGTTTTAAATGTTTTATTACCTGCTTGCCCATTCAGAAATGCAGCGATACGCATGGCAGTCATTGCAGGGACATTTTTAGAAAGCAGCGCTGCAATGATACCTGCGAGAACATCCCCTGTGCCACCAACGGTCATTGCAGGATTATGAACGGTATTTAATCGAAGAGAATCTCCGTCACTTAAGATATCTGTTGATCCTTTTAAAAATAAGGAAACATTTAGTTTTTTTGCCCAGGTTTGAACTTGTTTTTGTTTTTTAGTTAGATCAGGAAGAAGTGTTTCTCCAGTTAATCGAGTGAATTCTTGAGCATGCGGGGTGATCACTATTTCTGAACTCTTTAATAAATCATGATGATTAAATAATGGTTTTATTGCATCTGCATCAATTACTATCTTTTTTGATGAGGAAACTGCTTCTTTGATAATCGATCTAACTGCCGCATTGGTTTCCGAGCTGTCACCTAAGCCCGGACCAATAAGAACACTGTCAACTTGGTTAAAATAAGAAACAACGGTTGAAACATCGTTTTCAGAGAGAAAAGTATCAGATTCAAGTGGATGAACGATAAGATTTGGTGAATATGAAGCAATAATCTGTGCTGCATTTTTTGGCGTTGCAACAAAAGCAAGATCAGATCCAGTTCGAAGAGCAGCTAAACCTGATAAAGCTGGAGCTCCAGTAAACGGACCACCACCAACGACTAAAACACGACCATTCTGTCCTTTGTGAGATTCTTTTTTTGATCGAGGATAATACACACTAAGTTCACCAGGGCCAACATGGGTTTGAGCCTTTTCTGGAATCTTTATATCTGCAATGATCAGATCTCCGCAATTAGTTTCATTCATATTTGGTTTTTTATCATGAAATGTTATAGTAGCATTTGGATGAACAGATTTACTTGTTCCCATTCCTGTAGGAATATCTACAGAGACAATGAATTTATCACTCAGTTGATTAATTGTTGAAACAATATCATCATATGGTGGACGAAGTTCACCAGTAATACCAACTCCAAGCATAGCATCAACTATAACCGTTGCTTCATCTAATTTTGCAGATAATTTATCTAAATGGCGTTGATCATGAAGCGATATTGGTAATGATTTTAATTTGGAAAAATTCATACGAGCAATATCTGTGTGAATCTTTTCTTCCCGGCCAACAAGGAAAAGATTGACCGGAAACGTTTTTGAAAGATGCCTTGCAGCAACAAAACCATCTCCACCATTATTACCGAGACCACAGATAACCACAATCGTTGGATCTTTAGTGTGCTTTTTAATATAATTTGCTACATTTGTTCCTGCGTTTTCCATCAGTTTTTCAGGAGGTGTACCATAATATTCAGCGTTTATATCAAGCACTTTAACTTCTTTACCGGTTATCATCGAAAAATCCACCAAAACCTATAACAATTTATACTGTATATATGTCCTTCGTTATTGAAGTATTTGGAAAATAATTGGAGGATAACGATAACATGCTTCCAAGAGGAATGAATCCCAGACAAATGAATCAAATGATGAAAAAATTAGGAATCAATGTAAAAGAAATTCCTAACGTCGAAAAAGTTATTATTCTCACTGATAAAAAAGAATATGTTTTTTCTGAAGCAGAAGTGACAGTGATGGATGCTCAAGGTCAGAAAACCTATCAGGTCGTTGGAAATCCCGTCGTGGCAAATCGGGAGAAGAAATTACCAAAAGAAGATGTTTCCTTAATCGTTGAACAAACGGGTGTATCTGAAGAAGAAGCAATAAAAGCACTGAAAGAAACTGAGGGAGATATCGCCGAAGCAATCATGAAATTAACATCTGATTAACTGGTTTCTTACAATATTGAACGGTAATTTCCTTAAAACAGGCCATCAAATAAGAAAGGTGAATTATCATTGGATAAAAGACGATGTCAGATCTGCAAAAGACTGTTCCCTCTTTGCGATCTACAACAACATAAATCATATGGACTTATTTGTAAGGAATGCTACGATAATCTACAGAGAAAATAAGCATTAATAACATTGTTTTCAATTTATTAGATAAAAAGTTAGAATAATCACATAATTTTTTAAAGGGAAAGCTCATTATAGCAAGTACTTGGTGACAAACATGGCGAGAAAAAGTGCTGAACAAATAAAAAAAGATGAATTAAAGGTTCTCCGATCATTAAAAAAGAACGCACGTGGAAGCATTGAGAATATCTCCAAGAAGTATAATTTTTCCCGTCAAAAAGTATGGCGCATAATTAAACGTCTTGAAAAGAACAAAAAAATCTGGGGTTATTCAACAGTTACAGATGAAGAAAAGCTCGAGGAAAAACGATTCATTATTCTCATAAAACGCTCTACTGAACCAATCGATGATGCTATTCAAAAAATCGTGGATTTTACTATGGAACATAAAACAGGGGATATGAACATTGATATTCAATGTAGTAGTTACTTGCATGGTCACTATGATTGGATGTTTACTGTGGTTGCAAAGGATATGAAGGACGTTAAACGATTTACTCATCTTTTATCAAAAGAATATCAACTTTGGATTAATGAAATACTCGTGCTGCAAAACATTTTCCCTGTGAAGAAATGTGGTATCTTTAATCCAAACGTGAAAAAAATCAAAGAATTATTTTGAAGAAAATAATTCTTCATCTCTTCTTTTTTTATGCTTTAATGGTTTCCAAGCGATTTTGGATAACTATCGCAAGTCGTTTAATTCCCTCTTCTATTTGATCATTAGAAGAATAGGAAAAATTCAATCGCATCGAACGTTCTCCACCACCATCAACATGGAACGCTTTTCCATGTACATAAGCAACCTTGTTTTTAATTGCATCCAGAAACATAGTCTCAGTATCAATACCTTCAGGGAGGGTAACCCATGCAAACATACCACCATGTGGTTTATTACAGGTATATCCTTCTGGGAAGTATTGTTCAATTGCTGAAATCATTTGATCCCGTTTTGGTTTATACATTTCATTGATTTTTAGAATATGCAGATCTAAGGATCCCTGCCTGGTGAATTCATTTGCGATATATTGCGTAAACGTGTTGGTACAAAGATCAAGTGCTTGTTTACAAATCACCATCTTTCGAGTTAATTCATCTGAAGCAATGGTCCAAGCCAGCCGGAAACCCGGAGAAAGAATCTTTGAAAAGGTTGACATGTAAATAACGCGGCCATCATCATCAAATGCTTTTATGGGGCGTACATGATCAATATCATAGCTTAATTTACCATAGGGATCATCTTCAACGATGACAAGATCGTATTCATGAGCAAGATCAATGAGTTCTTTTCGCCGTTTTTCAGGCATGACCACACCCGCAGGATTTTGAAAAGTGGGAACCACGTAGATGAATTTAGGAATAATGTCATCGCTTAACATGTCCTTAATAATTTCTTCAAGAACATCCATCCGCATCCCATCTTTATCAAGAGGGATACCTGTTAGATTACTCTCATAACTTTTGAATGCATTAATCCCACCAAGATAGGTTGGTAGTCCAACTAACGCAGTGTCTCCAGGATTTAAAAAGAGTTTTCCAACCATATCCAATGCTTGTTGGGAACCATTGGTGATAATAACATTATCCGCAGTAACATCCTCAATACCATCTTTATATGCTCGTTCAGCAATACTTTTTCGAAGTTCAGTTAATCCTTGAGTTGTCCCGTATTGCAATGCATTTTTTCCATGATTCTTCATAACCGTTTGGATGATGGTGTTTAAATCATCTATTGGAAATGAATTTGGATTTGGAAGTCCGCCAGCAAAAGAAATAATTTCTGGATCCTGAGCTACTTTCAACAGCTCTCGGATGACCGACTTTCTCATTTTACCTGCTCTTTCAGAATATAATCTTTCAAGATTCCCCATAAAGCACCACGTCAATTTTTCAACATCATTGTATTTTTTATAACTATTTCGCAAAAAAGTTGATATAATCGAAACTCTATAGATTTAGTGTTATCGCTTTTTTTCAGGCCAAAGCAGTGATTGTAATGATTCTTTGCATGCCGGCATGCAATCAAGAGTCTCTGCGTCAATATTGAATCGATGCATGATTTGAAGGGTGATATCTTCATCAGTAGTAAACAAAGAGCTATCTTCAGCAAACATCATATTCTTCATTTTCTCTTCAACCTGTTCTTCCATAGAATCAAGATATTATACCTAAGTTCCTCTAATTAAACCTTTCGATAGGAACACAGGGTAATGGTTCCTTCAAAAAATTTATTAATATCGCTATTTATGGCAACCCAACCACTAAAAGTTAGTAGGTTGGGAGACTTGGATTAGAATGGAAGCAATCATTTTAGCTGGAGGATTCGGCACACGATTAAGACCGCTTACATATACCAGAGCAAAGTCGCTCTTACCGATTATGAACACTCCAATGATCAGCTATTTGTTAAACATGTTACCTGCAGAGGTTGATACCGTTATTCTTGCCGTTAATTATCGGAAAAAACAAATTGAATCTTATTTGCAATCATTGGATTTAGATAAGAAAATCATTGTTAATGACGAACCTAAACCCCTTGGAACAGGTGGAGCTGTAAAATTTGCTGAAGATCATTTATCTGATCGATTTTTTGTGTTAAATAGTGACATCATTTGTTCTTTGGATTTATCTAAAATGATGAGATTTCACAAGGATAAAAATGCCATGGCTACGATTTCATTGTGGCCCGTTGATAATGTTTCTGAATTTGGCGTTGCAGATGTAAGAGATGATGGAAATATCATCGGATTTGTAGAGAAACCAAAGCCAGAAGATGCACCATCAAATCTAATTAATGCCGGTGCTTATCTGTTAGAATCACCTGTATTAGACTATATTGACACAGGGAAACTTGTGTCAATGGAAAAAGAGATTTTTCCTCAAATCATCAATGATACCCAGCGTTTTTACGGTTATCAATTTCAGGGACATTGGATGGATATTGGAAGGATAACAAGTTATCTGAAAGTGCATGAATTTTTATTAGAAAAACAGAACAAAAAAAATCATATTGGATCCAATTGTGATGTTCAAGGTAAACTTAAGAAAAGTGTTCTCGGAGAAAATATATCTGTCGGAAAAGACACCATTATTAAAAATTCAATTATTCTAGATAATGCAAAAATTGGGAAAAATTGTACACTAGATCACTGTGTGATCGGTGAAGATGCCAAGGTAAGCGATCAATCAAATTTATCCTATGTTGTCTTAGGAGATAATGAAGTTCTTTCAGAAAAAAACAATTTGGAAAATAAAATCATTTGGACTCAACCTATTCCTAAGGGGTATCCTAAGAAACAAATTGGGAATGTGATTGGAGAATAATTACCATCTTCTATTTTTCATTTTTTTTGTTTGATAAACCACATAATTTTTTATAACATTCAATGAATGCATCCTGTGTATGACTGAAGAAATATCGCCTCATATTTTTAGAGCTTATGATATTCGTGGATTATATGGAAAAGACATTGATCCCATGCTTTTTTACAAAATAGGATTGAGCGCGGGAACGTATGTTAAAACAAGTTTAAATGGAAATACAATGACGGTAGGAAATGATATTCGTCAATCAAGTCACGCACTTGTTCATGCGTTTATCTCTGGAGTTATTTCTACTGGAGTCAATGTTTCTTATACGAAAACCACGTCATTTGGTCAAACTCTTTTTGCAGGATGGAACGAACAAAATGATCTCATTGCTTTTGTTACTGCTAGTCATCTTCCACCTGAATGGAATGGTATAAAATTTTATTTTGGAGATGGTGTTGGTCTTCCAGAAGATGAATTGAATCAAATACGAGATAACACTTTGCAAAACAAATGCGAAATAGCAGATTTTTCGCAGGTTGGAAGAGTAAAAGAAGTTGATGCAAAGGAAAAATATGAATCATTTATGAAAGATCATTTTCAATTTTCAAAAAAGATCAAGGTTGCTGTTGATTGTGGTGGGGCAAGTATGACACTTTCAGCACCATTTATTTTTAAAAATCTTGGTCTTGATTTAGTACCAGTATACTGTAATCCTGATCCCTTATTTTCACAGAGACCTTCAGATCCCAAACCTGAAAATCTTGGGACGTTAACAAAAATCGTTAGAGAAAAAAATTGTGATTTCGGTGTCGCATTTGATGGAGATGGTGATCGATCTGTAATCGTTGATGATAAAGGTTCCGTTCTATCCGCAGATGAAACCGGAATCATCATTGGAAAACATGGACTGGATAATAGGAAGGGAGTAGTTATTGCAAATGTGGAATGTTCAAAAACCGTTTCAGAACAATTAACTCCGCTAGGGTTCTCTGTTAAAAAAATCCAAGTTGGTCATACTTTTCTTACACTTCATGCAAAAAAAGAGCAAGCATTACTAGGAATCGAATCATCAGGTCATCTCATCCTGCCAGATTATTTTCTCTTTGATGATGCGTTAGTTGTTCCATTGAAAATCGCTGAAATCCTTGATGAAACTGATAAATCACTTGCTGAATTACGAAATGAAATCCCTTCATATCCAACAAAAAAGGTAGAGATTCCCTGTGAAGATGATACTAAATTTAAGGTAATGGATCATCTCAAAAAATCATTTACAAAAGAATATGATAATACGAATACCTTAGATGGCGTTCGCATTGATTTTGATGAAGGATGGGTGCTTATTAGAGCATCTAATACCAGTCCCATTATTAGGTTAACGACTGAAGCAAAAACAAAAGAATTAGTGGATAAATATGTAACCTTGTTCACTAAAAAAACAAAAGATACGATCAAATCTTTTTCCTAATGAAGTTGAGCGTTTATCGCCACGTGAACAGATTGGATCATATCATCTAACGGCATTCCATTAGGATGTTGTGTGTTTAATTGTGGAACATGAATGAATCCTGTTGGAATCATCTGCTTTGATGCTGATTCAAAAAGAAGGGTTTCGTAAAGGATGGCATTGCAAAGATATAATCCTGCTGAGTAACTCTGTTCAACAGGTATTTCTTCTTTTTTAATATTGGATAAAATTTTGGGGATATCATACGTTGCTTTTTGGATCCAAGGTCCAGTTCGATTAACGGTTCGTAATGTGAGCAATGGGAATGGTTGTTCAGGGTTAATACGAAGGTTAACGCCAAGTGTTTCAACTTGAATTGTTTCTGCATTTCCCGCAAGACCAAGAGCAATGATCATGACTGGATCAAATGTGTTGATCAACTGCTTCATTTTTGCTGGAGCAGTGGTATAATTTACTGGGAGAACATATCCTTTAATAGTATAATTTTGAAAAATGGTATTGTTTAGTTCTATCACGATTTGTTCAGATGGATTTATATCATACACGTCAAAGGGTTTAAAACCAGTGATCAACACGATATCATTATCTTGATTTTGACTTGTTGGAATTGCAATTGAAGAAAAAACTAACGTTGAAAGTGTAATGAGTAATAGAAGATTGAATAAGTTGATTATTTTTTTGTTCATAGAGTATCACCTATTATTGATTTTTTTCATGTCGTTAGAAATCATTATATTGACATCCAAGAGAAAAACTGTAGATATCCATTTCATCGATGGCTACCAAATCAGTTGTGGTATATACAATTGCTTGTATGGTATGTTTTCCAATAAGTGGTGCATGTTTTCCTTTAATGTTCCATTCATATGGCGGATCGGAATCCCAATAAACAAAGTTGCCATCGAAACAAAAGATAACCCATCTAATAGGATCTGTGCTTTCTACAACTGCTTTAGCTTGAGCTGAACCAATTAAAACAGTTATTCCTCGCAGACCTAAGTACCATTGTTTTCCAAGGTCTAACGGAAAAATAGGTTTACCTTTGACATATGCATATCCTTCGTAAGGTTGTGTGAGTTGGATGGAGAGCGGTACAGTTTTGTTTGCTAATTCAGCAGTAATTGCAAGGAGTAACTTGGTTGCTTTGGTTAAGTACGTAAAATTCAAATGTTCCGGGTCATCTTCTGGGGTATTTGCCCAGGGATAACTATCTTGATGTGCCACCCAGACACCATCATAACCGTAATCGACAAATGGCTGGTGATCAGCACCAATATAATTGGGAAGGGCATCTACTTTCATATCAATAATCTTGTTATATGAATCTGCTACTTGTTGAGCAAAGGTTGCTATCCATTGAGAACCTTTTGGATAAAAAAATCGAAGCGTGCGACCACCCTCAAGAGTATCCGCATATCCAATCATATCGGGATTAATCACCGCTCTGATATGATCTCCTCGGCGGTATGCATCTCGAGCATATGAGAAACTACCAAAGGTTCCTACTTCTTCTCCTGAAAATGCAATGAATCGAATGGTATATGGAAAAGAGAAATCATCTAAGATGTCAGCAATGGTAAGAATAGCTGCGATTCCTGAGCCATCATCATCAGCACCTAGTGAATTGGGCGTACAATCATAATGAGCAGTAAGTAAATATTCGATTGATGAATCCTGGTTCGTGCCTGGCATGGTTGCAACAATATTTCTACTAGTAAATCCTGCATAATCCCAATGATGAAATTCAACATCAAGGTTCATTGAATTAAAAGCAGTGTAAATCCAATCCCCTGCATCACTACAATTCTTAGATCCTGTATATCGTGGACCAAAACTCATTAATTTTTGATGGTATGAGTATATTTTTGATTCATTGACTTGTTGAACCAAAGAGGAAAAAGGGAGCGATTCAGATGATGAACTGTTTGTAATATTTGATGGATATGAGGTAACGATTGATTGCAAGCTTAAACTTACTAAAAGAAGAATGATAAACATTGAAATTGTTTTCTTAGACATAATATCTGCCCCACATGTAAAAAAGCAACAATTATTATATATAGATTTTCATAAAAAATATTTTTGTAAAAAAAAGATTGGGATGGAGTTTTTTATTTATTGTCCGTTTGATTTTTGAGGTGACAAAACAAGATCTTAACACAATACGTTAAATACATCTTGTTTAATTACGGCCATATACAATTGTTTACTGTGGTGAACAGGTATGAATCAGGAAGAAGAATTTCAACGATATGCAGCTATGATTGATTATTACAAATCTCAATTGGAATCAATTGAGAATCAACAGAATTACCTTCAAGCAGCTATTATGGATTATCAAAAAGCTAAACTTACCGTGGAAAAATTATCCGAAACAAAAAGTGGAAAAGAGATCCTCATCCCTATCGGTGGCGGCGTGTATACCTATGCAACTTCAAAGAAACCCTCAAAGGTTCTTGCCGATATTGGATCCGGTATTGTCATTGAGAAAAATCCAAAGGATGCATCTGGTATCATTGATAAACGCATAGATGCATTGCAATCTGATCAGCAATCTCTTTCCCAGATGTCAGAACAAATAATGAATCAAATGAATGAGATTTCAAAGAAAGCACAAGAAATCTATGAACAATCAGTTCAACAGCAATAAAATTAATTATATGCTTTGAAGACATTTGTTTAAAAAAAGGTTGCTATTATGTTTAAGTTTCTTAAAAAACGGTTGAAAAAATTCGAGGATAAACTTGAGGAAGAATTGGAACAAGAAATCAAAAAAGATACTGGAATTGATACTCAAAAACAAGATCAGAAACCTGAAGTTGACGAAGAAGTAAAACCAAGTTCTCAAGAACCTGAAATAACTGAACCTTTGAAACCTGAGGTTGAACAAAAACCTTCAACGGAAGAAAAAAAGGAGCCAAGTACACCTAAGCCATTGACTCCTAGGGAGCGGAGAAGAAGACGTCGTGAAGCAAAAAAACAACGTGATGAAAAAACTGATAAACAAATCGAAGAGACTTTGAAAGCAGAACTTGAACGAACCTATCAAACTCGTAAAAGTATTAGTAAATCCATTCAAAAAGATACAAGTTCTGGAAGAAAGATTAGTGAAGAAAAACTTGATGATTTGTTATGGGAACTTGAAATCGGTCTTCTTGAATCTGATGTTGCCTATGATGTGATAGAATCAATTAAGAAAGATATTAAGGAAGAACTTAGAAAGGTTCCTTTGAAACGTGGAAGTGTGAATGAAACCGTGGAACGAGTATTACGCCATGCCATCTCACATGTGTTGGAATCTAACAAGTTCAATTTTGAAGATTTTATTGAAGAAAAAGAAAAACCTATCGTGATTATGTTTGTTGGTGTAAATGGTAGTGGAAAAACGCTTTCCATTGCTAAAATGGCTACGTTACTGCAAGAGAAAGGATATTCAAGTGTGATGGCTGCGGGGGATACCTTTAGAGCAGGAGCAATTGAACAACTTGGCATTCATGCCGATAAGATTGGTGTGAAGATCGTTAAACATGGACCTGGTGCGGATCCTGCAGCGGTTGCCTATGATGCTATTGAACATGCTAAAGCAAAGCATAAGGAAGTTGTATTGTTAGATACTGCGGGTCGGATGCAAACTAATGTGAATCTGATGGATGAGATGGCAAAGATCAAACGTGTTGCCAAACCAGATCTCATCTTATTTGTAGGGGATGCCCTTGCTGGAAATGATGCCGTGGAGCAAGCAAAACGGTTTAATGAAATCGTTGGTATTGATGGGGTTATCCTTACAAAGGTAGATACTGATGCGAAAGGTGGGAGTGCACTTTCAGTTGCTTATACCATTGGAAAACCATTATTGTTCATAGGTGTTGGTCAGGAATATGATGAACAGATCCCCTTTGATGCGCAATGGATGATTGATAACATATTTGGTAAATAAATATATTTTTTTTAAATCTATTTTCTTATTATTTTACCATATTTTTGTTTCATATTAACTGATAAAGTAACAATAATTTGAGATAAAATCATTGCTCTCCTTAAAAGAGGTAATTTTAGACAATACTTGTTCAGAAATTTATATAAATAATGAACAATAAATATAGTTTTGAGTTTATCTCAGATTGTGATGCATATGCAACGAAAAGTATTCTCATTAATAATAACAATCTTACTTTTACTTACTCCGTTGATTACAGTTATAAGTGCAGATTCATCCTCTTCACCAATAGCTGATGCCGGAGGACCATACAATGGAAGTGTTGGAGAATCAATCTCATTTGATGGTTCTAAAAGCACTGCAGTGAACGGATCGATTGTATCATATGAATGGTTCTGTGGTGATGGTGGCGTTGAAAACGGCATAACTGCATCTCACGTTTATTCATATCCTGGTGTGTACACCTTAACTCTCACCGTAAAAGATGAGGATGGCAGATGTGGAACTGATTCCACACAAGTGACCATTACCGAGGATCAACCCCCAACAGGTTCATTTACCCACCCCAATGAACATGGCATCTATTTTAGAGATACACTTATCAAATCAACAAATAGCTCAACTATGCTTATTGGACCAAATACAATAAGAGTAGAAGCAGAAGATGATAACGGTGTTGACAATGTTAAATTTTATATAGATAACAGTTTAAAACACACTGACGATACAGCCCCATACGAATGGACATGGAAAACAGGACATTTTAGTCATACACTAAAAGCAGTAATCACAGATTCATCCGGTCAACAAACAACCATTCAACAACCCATATTCAAATGGAGATTGCATCCCTTAGTACTTCTCTCTACATTATCAGTTTTAAGCACTCAACAGGATACCTCCTTTTCATGGTTACCAGAAAATAACAAAGATACCTCTCTTCTCTTCACACTTCTTAGATTAATGATAAATAGAAATAATGAAGAAAGTAACACGTTATTTACATTATTAGAACAATTACTTAATTCAGAACAAGATTCGAAATCATCAACACTTGCAACATTTTTAGAAAATCATCCCTTGATTGAAAGAAGAGTACAAAAAAATCATCCGTTAATCTACCGAATGATCATGTTACAATCAAACCAACAATCCTGGTTTAATAAGAATATGTTGATCAATGATAACACTATTTTACGATCAATTATTTTTGCATTAGTAACTCAGGCATTGTTGAAAGATGATTCAAAATTAAATTTCCAAAAGGATAACCAAGGCGGTCTAACTGGAAATTTACCAGAATTATTCCCAGAAAGTGAGTTCATCCAATGGATAAAAAATCATCCGCTCATCACCCTTCTCTCAGTACTTACCATATCTCGATTAATTCAAATGATTCGAAACAGATTAGGCAGTGAAGATACAGTAAATGATACCATTCAAAACAAGGATCCTGTAGCTCGAACAGGGGGGCCATATAATGGTATCATCGATGAATCAATCACGTTTTCAGCTAAAAACAGTTATGATGACGATGGTCGCATTGTATCATTTGAATGGGATTTTGGCGATGGCACAACAGGTACTGGCGAAACAGTAAGCCACAGCTATCAAGATACCGGCGAATATCTTGTGGTTCTTACGGTAACAGACGATCAAGGAGCAACCTCAAATGAGACAACAACCGTAGTTATCACTGAAGAACATCTAAGAGATCTAACAACAGACGAATCTACTGAAAATGCTGAATTTTGGATTATCGCAGGAGGCTTAACTGCATTACTTGCTGCGGGTCTAGCTGTTTTACAATTCAGGAGGCGATTATTTGAATAAATATAATTTTGATACCGGACAGAAAATATACTTATTTTTCATTGTGTTATTTATCATTCAATTCTACTATTTCTTCGTAGATTTCTTCCTGTTTGGATTATTTGCTCACTATGGATACAGCTTAGGAATAGGCGTAGTTCTCATTGGTCTCCTTATTATTCATGGATTGATATTTCTCACCTTGCTCCAATTATACAATGGCATGATCCAACGTAAACCTTGGACTCGAAAATTCACCATATTCTATCTTATCTGGGCTTCACTTTGGGCAATCTGGGGTCTTGCAATAGGAAACAATATCCTAGTACATGGAGTGTTATTAATACTTTACATTCTCATGATCTTCTACTTAACTACTCCTACCATGCAATGGTATTTCAAAAAGATCTTCCGATATGGAAAATACATTCTTTATACCAAATTAGTCACCTTGCGAAGTGGTTTACAATTACCAATCTATTTTTTTAGTCAGAGAACTCCAAAAAGCGGTCGTCCAACCGATCTTCCAGAAGGATACACCGTAAAAGAAAACAAAAAATCTCACATGCCATATCTAAAGAAAAAAGAACATGAAACAACATCGAAAACAAAGCAAAAAGTTAAAAAACAAAGTACAAAGCAAGAAGAGAAACCAGATACCATCTACGTAGTCAACAATGATCACGATACTGATCACAGTGAATCATGGATTATTAAAAGCCATACAAAAACATATGAATATGTAGCAACCAAGCAAAAAGCAGTAGAGAAAGCAAGAACACTTGCTCGAAAATTAAAAGCACGAGTGCTGGTTCAAAATATTCATGGAAAATTCACGTATGGTTTCACCCCCAGGACTCCAAAAAATCCATAATCCTTACTTTTTTTAGGGGAGAATTGTAAAGAAGGTAGGAGTCACCTGTACAATAATTCTTTAATAAGCAAAAAAACAAACATAGAGAGTGAGGAATGAAAAATGATAATCGTTGGAACAGTATCCGGAAAAACCGAAGCAAAAGAAATCGAATTCATCACTAAATCCTTTATAGTAGCAAATCGTGCTCGCAAACTTGCTTCAAAAATCGATCAAAACGCATAAAAAAACAATCATTTTTTTTAACTTTTTTTTAGCATCCCTTTTTTTAACCTAAGTCTTTTTAACTACAACTTTATTTATTTTATAGGTAACCTATCTATGAAACTAAAGAAACGTGATGAATTACTTAATGATATCATCCATCATGGTAAAAAACATCCAACTGGATGGATGGCATCATTTGGAAAAAACAATCATCATCTTTCAGATGATTATTATCTCCTTCATCCCAACATTGGCTTATTTTATATGAAGGAATATCAGAAAAATCCTTTTCAGCATATTGGAATTGGTGGAAAAATCGCACGAAAAATTGATGGGGACGTCACTGAAGAACTACGAAAACACGCCCATAATTTTGGTATCATTCAAGGAGACATAAGAAAAATTACTAAAAATATTCAGCGTGGCGTTTCACCAAAAGAAATCATCCAGGGGATGTATGACGGTAAAGATAAAGGGATGAGTCTTCCAGTGAAAGGAAAAGCCACAAATTCCATTGAATCCATGAAAAAAGTGAAGGAACAGGGGAAGGATAATCAAAAAAAGATTAATCATCATTTTAAAAAAATGGCTAAAGAAGATGGATTGTATGCTTCATATGATTAACTAGCATCTCATAAATAGTTTTCAATGATTTCTTCAGCATCCTTTCTTTTCTTTGCAATATCTTCTAAGAATAAACCCATTCGTTCAGCTGCATCCTTTTTACAATGACCACACATTCGCTCTCCCTGTTTACAAGTGGTAAAAATATCATTGAGTTCGTTATCATCATCTGTTAAGTGATACAAAAAGAGTTCATAGATCATACAATCATCAGGATCTCCGCCATCTCTTTTTTGTTCTTCCAAACTTACTTTACCACCAGTTTTAGCATGCATTATCTTCTTTTTTGCTTCAGCTGGAGTATCCGTTAAAAAAATCGCACTATCTGGTTTAGACGAAGACATCTTTTCTCCGGTTAGACCAGTCATGAACCGATGGAAGGTAGCTGCGGGAGCAAGAAATCCATACCCATCAAATGTTGGTTCTGAATATGCTAATAATTGATCAATTGATTCGATGTGTTCTTCAGCTGCATCATTAATGTAAATTGCTTTATAGTCAGTTATTCGTTTTAAATTCGTAAAATCATTTGACCGTAAAATAGATTCAGCGTTATCAAGTAATGCTTCAACTTGTTCATCAGGTTTTACAAAGACTCCGATTTTTCCATCCTTTGTTTTTGTCACATTATATAACCGGTGAGATTTTGCAATATCCCTACTTAATCGAATATGAGGATCTTGATCAACGCCTACAGGGACAAGAACCGGGCGAATCCCTCCAAATTCAGGTAACTGCACATGTAAAATATCCCCCGTTTGAATCAACGGAGAAAACACGTGAGTCATATTTGTTTCACCAGTAAATCCATAGGTTGCCGTCATCTGAGACCAGTTCACTTTTTTTCCCAATAGATATGCTAAATCTTTCACGTGTTGATTCTTTGATTGAAAATAGATATGACATTTATCTGGTTTTAATCCAAGCGCGATATAATTCTTAATGTATTCTTCAATTGCTAATTTCTTTGTTTGTTTGAGGGAATACCCACGAGTTCCATATGATTCAATATCAGCTACTGCAATAAAAATATCTGCACCAATACTCTGATAGTAAATCACTTCATCAATGATCATCTTATGGCCAAGATGCATCTTTCCAGATGGCATTAGTCCAGTGAGAATCGCCCAGGGACGCTTCTTGTTAATTGCATCGTTTATAAGGGAAAAATCTCGTTGTCCGAATACTACACCTCGTCGAAGCAATCGATGCGGATGAGGCAGAGATTGCCATTCTTGTTCAGTGAATGCTTCTATACCAAATTCATCGCGAAGACGTGCGTAATCTTGATACGTAGATGAACTCCAGGGATCAATTTTCATAGGAAATCAAAAAATATCAATCAATCGTTCTTTCAAAAATGTTACCATAACTTGACTTTGTCAGATTAATAAGAAATACAACGTAATCTGATCTGACAAACGGTGAACAGTGTAAATCAAAACATACTTTTTCTCTTATTGATCAGTA